>SLQH01000064.1 GCA_007131555.1 Planctomycetota bacterium
GACCGCTGCCTGCTCAATGTCCTACTGGTCGATGCCGCTGCCAGTGCCGAGCTGCATCACCGGCATTTTGGTGATCCTGAGCCGACTGACGTGATGAGCTTCCCGGATGGTTCCTTCGATCCTGAGTACGAACGTCGCAACCTTGGCGATCTGGCCATCTGTCCTGATGTCGCCCGGGCTGTTGTCGCCCAGCGTCCGGGTGCTGACGATCCGCAGGTCCGGGAGCGTCTGGTGGCTGAGGAGTGCATCCTGTATCTGATCCATGGCCTGCTCCATCTGCTGGGCCACGATGATCAGCACGATGACGATCGGGCCGAGATGTGGCAGCGCCAGTGCGCCCTGTTGGCCATGATCGGTATCCAGGTGGCTGATCAGGAAACGGAGTGAGCTTGTAGGTGACTGAGCCAGTGCCGGTCTGAAACGAGCACGGGGCTTGCTGGGCCACAGTGCACGACCTAGGCTGTTGCCATGCGCCTGCTCTCCTGTCTTGTTGTCCTGGGCTGTGTGCTGCTGACCGGTTGTGGTCATGTGGCCTACCAGAGTCGCTACATTCCCCATGTGCGCGACCTGAGTTGGGACAAGGAATACGAGCAGTTGCCGTGGCGTGAGCCGTCCCTGCAGAGCAACGAGCATTACAGCTATCGGGCCAATCCGCCCCATCCCAAGGCCCAGCACCAGACCAGGTACAGCATGGGCCACGGAGTGCTCGGCTTCTACTTCCCCGGTGACATGACCGAGGCCGACCGCGCGGCCCGCAGGGCCAAGGCCGAGTAAGCGCCCGTTTGGGCCTGCGGTATGTCGTGGCGGCCATGTTGTGCCGCCCGCAGGGCCTTGGCGCTCTCCGCGTGAGACCATTCCGGAAAACCTCACGCCTCAGTTGGGATCAGGCAGGCAGATCGGTTTCACGCATGTATCGCTGCAAGGCCTGGGCTAGATCGGTGCCGAAATGGCGGGCGGCGTCAGGGCTCAGGGCTACGCCTTGGGCATCGGCATAGGGGATCTCAATGGTGGTGGCCAGACGACATTCCGGCAGGGTGTTGGCCCAGCGCCGGATGCCGCAGCCGCCGGAGTAGTTGCTGTCGGTGTTCCAACTGGTGCCAAAAGGCAGGTCGTTGCCGGCTCGGTAGGGCAGGGGGCCGGTGACCGAGGCTTCCAGGATGGTCCCCAGGCGGACCTGCTGGGCGGCGTTGACGGGGTCCTCGGCGCCGACCTGATAGATATGCTGATTGTAGTCGCCGGCGATCCATGGGCAGTGCAGGTCCAGGACGATGACCGGCCGGCCAGCCAGCCAGTCCGGCACCCGCTGGCGGATGGCGGCGGTCTCCGGGTAGAGGCTCTCACCCAGGTAATCGCGGCCATGATCACGAGGTCGGCGGCCCTTGCCCTGGTCGCCCTCCTCGACCCCGTCCTTGTCGACGAAGGGCACCGCCAGGAGGTCGACCTGCTCCTGCCACCAACGACCGTGGTCATCGGCTGCCAAGGCCGCCGCCAGCAGTCCTTCCAGCACGTAGCCGGCCATGGCCTCGCAGCAGTGGTGACGGGCGGTCACCAGCAGGCACCAGGGCGCCGCCGGGCCGTTGCGGCCGATCTGGGCCTGCTCCACCGGCCGGCCCTGGCGACTGTGGCACAGCACCCCGCTGACCAGGGCGGGGTGGCCGGCATGGCGCGCGAGCAAGGCCTGCCAGTCGGTCTGCTGGTGGGGGATGCCCATGGCGAACCGCACCGTGTCGATGTCGTCGGGACAGCGGAAGACGAAGGCGTTGCTCTGGTCTCCGGCCTGCTGCTCCAGCCATTGCCAGGTCCGGCCCTGATCAAGGGACAGGGCCGGCCCGCGCACGCCCACCGGCTTGCCATCACTGAACCGGCAGTGGAGGGTCCGCCCGGCAGCGCCGTGGACCTGGAAGCTCCAGTGGAACCACCACTGGTCGGTATCGCGCTGATCCTGGCGTACACGGATCTCATCGCCGCTGATCGCCTCGACGATGGCATTGCCACCCGGATAGGCGATGTCGACCCGCAAGCCTGCCTCCTCCCAACTGACCGTCCGTTCAGCAGGATGAGGATTGCAGGCCATGACTAGGGCGGCGTAGATGGCCAGCAGGATCAGCAGCAGGATGATGGGCATGGCAGGACTATCGGCAGAGGAGGATCAGGGACAAGAGACCAGGGTGGCTGGTGGTGAAGAATCACGGTCGGCCGTCCGCGCCGACCGTCGGGCCCTGCCAGGGGCCGGCCCAGTGGCTGAGCCGAGGTTGGCCATCCTGCCACTGAAGGCGCTGACTGCCGATGATCAATTGGCCATCTTCGACCCGGGCGGTGGCCCCGCCAGGCCCCAGATGGCGGATGGACAGGCGGTGGCCGGCCAGTGACAGGACCTGATCGCTGGCGGCTCGGCCATTGACTTCGATCAGCAGGCCGTTGGCTCCGCTGGCACCAGAGAAGTCGATGATCATCCACCGGTGGCTGTCATTGCCGATGATGGCGCTGCCGTCAGCGCTGCTGCGGTAGGTCTCGACCGGGGTGGGGATCGTTCCCCAGTATTCCCGTTGTCCATGATGCCACACGGTCATCTCTTCTTCCGGGCCATGGCGAAAACGTTGCCAGGCCTGCTGGGTGAGCTGGGTGATCAGGATGTCGTTACGGTCCTGCCAGCGGTTGCGGAAGGCGAAGAAGCCGTAGCGATGGTCGCGGATGGCCCGTGGCAGGACCTCCTGGGGGTTGACCAGGGGGGCGCCGAAGGGGGTGTTGATGAAGGCCAGCACGGTGTGGTGTGGATAGGGGCTGGTGCTGTCCCAGGGGGCGCGGCGCTGCTCATCGAACTGACGCAGATGGGTGTTGTAGAACCACCACAGGGGCAGGCGTTCGACCGGATTGACAGCCCCGTAGCCGATGGCGAAGTAACCTGCCCCGGACAGCCCGGTGAAACGATCCCAGACATTGTGGGGATAGCCCCCTCGGGTGGGGAAGCCGTGGCGTAGGGCCTCAGGTGAACTGCCCGGCGGGACTGTCAGGAAGACGTACTTGAGACTGGTCCAGGAGGCGTTGGGGCGGGCCTGGAAGTAGTCCAGTCCCTGGCTGACCCGCCAGGCCTGCAAGGCCGACAGCAGGACGATGTGGCTGGCCATCGAGCCGCAGCCGTCGCCTTCGGCAAAGTAGCCGGTATTGCCGAAACCGATGTTCAAGACCCGCCGCATGGCGTTGCGACTGTGTGCCAAGAGGGCGTCGATATGGTCCTGGTCGTCGATTTCTGGATCTCCTGTGATGGCCATCAAGGCCAGAGCCGCACCGCCGACCTGCATGCCCCAATGGTTGGATTGAGGAGGGTGGGAATAGTGCCGCATCCGTGCTCGGGTCAGGCCACTCAGGGTGATCCCGCGATCGTGGTCGTGACCGCCATCGCCATTGTAGTGTTCAATGGCCTGGGCCACAGTGCGGCGAAAGGCCGGATCCCAGCCATCGTAGGCCATGTCATAGCCGGCTGCCACCCAGCCCAGGCTGGGCCCGGCCCGCAGGGCGCCGCTGGGTTTGATGAAACTGTAGCGCCCTTGGTCATCGCGGTCGCGATAGCCGTCCAGGATCAACTGCATGGCAGCGGCGGCCAGATCGGCATAGTGCTGGTCGCCGGTGATCTGATAGAGGAAGCCGTAGCCCATGGGGTGGGATAGCGACAGGGCTCCGATCGGCTGGCGGATCGGACGGCTGCCATCGCCAAAGGGTGGCTCAGGGGATCGGCGGGCTTCTGGCAGACTGCGGCCATCAGAGCCATTGAGTTGGACCCGCAGGCGGGCCAGCAGGGCCTGACCCTCTGGGGTCTGGGCGCGTTCACGCAGAGCGGGCAGATCACAGCGACGCAGGAATAGCCGCGGATGCTCACCGGCAGCCACTGGGACATGGTCGACCACTGGAGTCGGCCAGGGCTGATCCTCGTTGGTGTGCAGATCGGTTGTCAGGACCGTCAGCAGGGCACCCAGCAGGAGCAGACAACAACGCATGGCAAGCATGGGAAATCATACTGCGAGGGCATTGTGGCGTTTAGGACCTGTGGCTGTCGGGTCTGGTCACAGCCCGGCGCGGTTCAGCCACCAGAAGCCGAGATTGAGAAAGGTGGCGAACAGCACCCATATCAGATAAGGCAGCAGCAGCAGGGCGGCTGGCCGGTTGCGCGGCCAGAAACCGGCGATCAGGACGATCAGCGAGGCGTCCAGCAACAGGATGTCGATCAGGGCCAGGCCCGGGCTGCGCAGGCCGAAGAACAGTGGAGTCCAGGCCAGATTGCACACCGCGTGCCCAGCCATCACCGCATAGATGCGGTATGGCAGCGGAGTGTTGCCGCGCCGCCGTTCTTGCAGGGTGGTGATCACGAACAGGGTCCAGGACAGGATGATCATGGCATACAGGACGGTCCACACCGGCCCGAAGATCGCATCGGGTGGGGTCAGGGGCGGTCGATTGAGCTGCGTGTACCAGGTGTTCATGCCCCCATTCTGAGCGTGGCGGGGGCATGACCAACAGGCAGGGCCTGTCACATGGGCCATGGGTTCTGCTATACATGACATCGCCAGGTGCAAAGGGACAGGGTAGCGATCCGCCATAATCGCTTGTCTGATCGTTGCGCAGTCCACTATTGATCAATCTACGAACCGTCGTCGGCATCGGGTTTGCGGCGGACATGTTCAGGAGTCATGTCATGTCATTGCGCGTTGTCTTGCTTGGCCTTCTGGCCGTCGGTCTGCTGGAAGCCCAGACCGGCACGGCCCATTTCAATCCCCAGAAGCCGCGTTTCCCGTCCTCATCCGTTGAATTCCATGACCCCACTGGTGAGCGTTGGCCCTGCCTGTGGGTAGGGCGGACGGCAGGCGAAGGGCAGGTGGAGTTGACTGAGGAAGGGGCCAGCGGTGCCTTTGTGGTGCAGGCTTACGGCGATGCCATGCTGCGTTCGGCGGTATCCCGTCGCATCCTGGCGGACATCCTGGAGGGGGTCGATGAGCGGGTGCCCGATCCAGATCGTCCTGATCGCATGACCTGGGCCAAGGACATGCCCATGCCGCGCGTCACCATCACCAGCATTGATGGGCGGGCTGAGCGCAACGAGCGTCGTGGCCGGACCACCCTGACCTGGCCGGCGACCTTTACCGGAACCCTGGAGATCGCCGGTCGGAGCGTTCCCTTCACGGCTGAGGGGCGGATCAACCATTCCCGGCCTGATGGGGCCTCAGTTGTGGCGGCGACCATGCGTTTTACCGTGACCGCGGCCCAACTTGCCTTGGACGATCTTGATGAAGACGCTGAGATCCAGGTCAGGGTCAATACCGCTGGCCAGATGTAGGCCGCAGGATCTGGCCCGGCTTATGTCTCCCATGTGCGCCATGTATATCGATACGGCATGTGAGCTGGAGTGCTCAGTTCAACGGCGGGCTCTCTGTTGACAGGCTCCATTTGGACCTATGCTCAGAATCATGAGCACCACCGATACCACCGACAAGGAACTGCCGCCCGGTCAACGGCGGATCCTCGAAGTCTTTGCTGAAGCTGCCATGGCCGGTCGTCAGTGCACTCGGGCCGAGGTGGCCGAGGCGGTCGGCTATGCCTATCCATCGGCGGTCACCAAGCATACCGATGCTCTGGTGCGCAAGGGCTACATGGCCTGTGAGGCCGACAAGAAGCGCAACACCTTCATCACCGAACTGGGCTGGCAGGCCTTGGGCATGGCCCCCTCTGGGGCCGGGGTACCGATTCTTGGCAGCATCGCTGCCGGCCTGCCGATCCTGGCGGCGGCCAATCACGATGGCTATCTCAAAGATCTGGCCGGATCGTCCAAGCGCTTTGCCCTCCAGGTGCGTGGTGATTCAATGATTGATGCCGGCATCAACGATGGCGACTATGCCATCATCGATGCTGATCGCAGCGTGCGTAGCGGCTCCATCGGAGCGGTGCTCATCGGTGACGATGCCACCCTCAAACGCATCCGCCGCGAGCGCAGCCGTCTGGTGCTGGAGAGCGCCAACAAGCGCTACAAGCCGATCATTCTCGACAGCCGCCAGGACCGCGACACGGTGCGTGTCATCGGTGCCCTGCGCTTTGTCTACCGTCCCTTCTGACCGCTCCGCGGTCTGTATCCTGCTCACGAAACATGTCACCGCTGGTGATCGGAGAAACCATCATGCCCGCAGTTCCCACCAAAACCGCCACTCCTGCTGCTGCCCCTGCCCGTCCGGCCATGGATGCCGCCAAGGAAAAGGCCTTGAGCGCCGCCCTTGAACAAGTCGAGAGGAATCATGGCAAAGGCAGCATCATTCGTCTGGGTGATGTCCACAAGGTCGAGGTTGGGGCCATTCCCACCGGCAGCATCAGCCTTGATATGGCTATTGGTGTCGGTGGCGTGCCACGGGGACGCATCATTGAGCTGTATGGGCCGGAAAGTTCCGGCAAGACGACCCTGGCTCTGTCGATCGTCGCCCAGGCTCAGAAGGCGGGCGGGGTTGCCGCCTTCATCGATGCTGAACACGCCCTTGATCCGACCTATGCCGAGATGATCGGCGTCAATCTTGATGACCTGCTGGTCTCGCAGCCGAACTACGGTGAGCAGGGTCTCGACATCTGTGATCTGTTGGTGCGCTCCAATGCAGTTGACGTGGTGGTGGTCGACTCGGTTGCGGCCCTGATCCCCAAGGTCGAACTGGACGGTGAGATGGACGACTCCCACGTCGGCATCATGGCTCGGATGATGTCCAAGGCCATGCGCAAGCTGACCGGGGCCATCAATCAAAGCCGCTGTACGGTGATCTTCATCAACCAGATCCGTGAGAAGATCGGCGTCATGTTCGGCAATCCCGAGACCACCCCTGGCGGTCGGGCCCTCAAGTTCGGGGCCTCGCTGCGCCTTGAAATCCGTCGTGTGACCAGCATTACCGAGGGAGACCGGGTCACCGGCAACCGGACCCGAGTCAAGGTGGTCAAGAACAAGGTCGCCCGCCCCTTCACCAAGGCCGAGTTCGACATCATGTACACCGAAGGCATCAGCTACACTGGGGATGTCCTGGATCTGGCGGTTGAACAGAAGGTGGTGCAGAAGTCAGGGGCCTGGTTCGCCTACAACGACGAGAAGCTCGGCCAGGGCCGCGAGAACGCCAAGCAGTATCTCAAGGACCACCCCAAGATCTGCGAAGAGATCGCCGCCAAGATCAAGGCCGCGATGCCGTAGATATCTACTGGGGATCGGCATGAGCCCCAACGGGGCTCCGTAACACTAGGAGTCTGTAAGGGATAGCGACCGAGCATGGCGCAGTGCATTTTCGAGACACGATTTCGTCGAAAACCGCAGCCATAGCCGTAGCTATGGTGAGGTTTTCGGCGGAATCGGGGCCGA
>SLQH01000322.1 GCA_007131555.1 Planctomycetota bacterium
AGAGAGCAGCGGCACCGTGCACCGGGCCCTGGTCCTGGCCCCGCCGCTGATGCGGCAACCGGGCTACGAGGCCCAATTCGAGCCGACCCTGCGCAATGCGGCCGCCATCCATCATCGCAACCTGATCAGCGTCATCAGCCTGAGCAAGCAGCATGACTCGCCGGTGGTCCTCTCGGAGGACTGCCCCGATCACGAACCGCTGAGTCTGATCATCCAGCGCCGGGGGCGTCTCCAGGCTCCGCAACTCATGGGCATCATCCGGCAACTGGCCCTGGGCCTGGAAGAAGCCGGTCGCCACGGCATCATCCACGGCTGGATCCGCCCGGATGTCATTTTGGTTGATGCCGAAGGCCAGGCCACCCTTGATGACCTGGGCATCCCCAAGCCCTACGCCTACATCGTCCGCGAGAGCCTGGGCTCCAGCGCCGCCACCGAACACTATCTGGCTCCGGAACACCTCAGCACCGATGTCCCCATCGACTTCCGCACCGACATGTTCCTGCTCGGTGCCGTCATGTTCCGTGCTCTGACCGGGCAGGGGCTGGTCACCGGCTACAGCGCCCATGAGGCGCTCCATCGCATCAATGCCAGCGGCTGCAAGGCCCTGCGCAGCATCGATCCTGACATCTCTCGCGGCCTGGACTCCTTCTATCAGCGTCTGACAGCCATTGAGCGCAAGGACCGCTTCAACTCCTACCGTGACCTGCTGGAGACCCTTGACGCCTTCGGTGGCGGAGCCCGCCGCAACACCCTCAAGGTGACGCGCAGCGTGCCAGCGCCTGGGCGCCACACCGTCTCCTCAATGACCCCGACCCGCAATCCCACTCTGGGCGCCTCACCCCCTCACGGTTCACCGATCACCCACACGCCGGTACGCAACCATACCCTGCCCAACGTCACCAGCCGGACCCCGGTGCGCAACGCCACCCTCCCGCCTGAACGCTCGCCCCATACCGGGCGCCACACCGGCACCATCAACCGTACCGGTCGTCATGGCCCGCCGAGTGCCGCTGGGCGGCGCACCACCGGACATGGCCCCCATCGCGATACCAGCCTGCATCATCCACATCATCATCACCATCACCCAGCACAGGCTTCCGGCTCCTGGCTCTGGTGGATGGTGCTGATCCTGCTCATCCTGTTTGCGATCGGCTATGCCTATTATGCGGTCCTCAAGCAGCCCCTGCCCTTGCTGCCTGACCCCCGATCCCAAGATCCGCACCACCAGACCCACAGCCCTGCTCCGGACCCGGCCACACCTGACAGTCCGAGGACCGAGGTGGACACCACGCTGAACCCTGCCAGACCTCAAGAAACAGCACCCGCAGTCACGCCCCAGACGCCGGCAGCCCTGCTGGCCCGAGCCGGGCAGGCCCACCAACGTTTTCTCGACAATCCCCGCAATCGCCAGCTCTACGAAGAGGCGATGCAGGCCGTGACCGCAGTCCTGAACAGTGATGCCGACCCTGCCCAGCGGCGCCAGGCCCAGGCTTGGCGGCAGGATCTGGCATCGCGAGTGCCCGTCAGCAGGGACACAGAAGAGACCGCACCGGTCACCACCGCTCCCGGAGACCTCCCCGACACCCAACAACGCGTCCGTGATCTGCTGGCGGCCCAGCGCTTCTTTGATGCCAGGGCCATGGCCCGCGATCTGATCAGCGATCAGGCCCAACTGGAACAGATATCGGAATCAATCAGTGCCGCCCATCACCAGGCCTGGCAGGAACTGATCGACATGGTCATCTCCCAGAACACCAGCCTGGAGGAAGCGGACAACCGGATCTCGGTTGCCGTCGAGACCTGGAACATGCCCGGTGACGCCCAGCGCGGAACCGAGCTGCTCGACCGCAAGCGGGCCATGATCGCGGCTGATGACAGCACCGATGAGCCACCTGCCCTCATCACTCCTGCCGAAGCTGACCCAAGCCCCACAGCAGATCCGCAGACCCTGCGTTCAGACGCCATCCGGGTCGATCGCCAAGTGGACCGCCTGCTGCTGACCGGCCAAGAGGATCAGATCGCCACCGTGCTCGGCGGCATCCCCGCCGACAGTCGCGAGGCCCAGGCCCTGCACCATAAGCTGTCACTGTGGCAGCGACGCGCCGAGCGCTTGCAGACGGCCTTCGCCCGGCGGCCCCTGCGCCTGCGCATCAGCCCTCCGCTACCAGGCACCCATCAACCCTGGGACGTCACCGCCATACGACAGCGCGGCGTCCAGATCCAGGACCCTGGCGGCACCAGCATGGATGTCGAGTGGCAGCGGATCAGTCCCGGCGAAATGGGCTCCCTGTTCATACGAGCCATGGCCGCTGATGATACCAGTGCCGTTGAACTGGCGACGGCTGCGGTGATGAGCCTGATGACCGACCGGCCCGGAGACGCACAACGCTTCCTGGAGCGGGCCCAAAACGCTGAATACGATCACAGCGATCATATCGACCTGCTGATCTCGCTGTGGCGAGGACGTGAACTGCAGGCCATTGATGATGCCATAGAACTGGCAAAAAGACGCAATGACATCAGCGGCCTGAAGGAACTCGCTGAACGGGTACAGCAACCGGGCATCCAACGACAGGATCAAGACGGCGTGCGCCGGCAACGTATCACCCAGATCATCGCCGACATCCAGGACGGTCGCATCAGCAGCGCCACCAGGCGTGACCATCTCCGCTTTGATGAGGTCGAGGACCTGGATTCCTTCCCCCAGACCACCGGCAGCTGGTCGGTGGGCGGAGGGCGTCTGCGCAACCTCAGCGATGGGCGTCTGGGCCGCGATGACTGCGGCAACGTACAGGCCATGACTCTGCGTTTCATGTCCGATGAAGCCCGTGGCGCCCTGACCATCGATTTCCGCGGTACGGCCATGATCATCGACCTCGCCAGCCAACGCTACCATCTGCGCAGCCACGGTGAACGCCTTGAGGACCGCTCATTCCCGTTCGTGATCAACACCCTGCACACCCTGCGCTTCACCCTCAGTGCTGAAGACGGTCGTCTGAGCGTGGAAATCAACCAGGCCGATCCGGTCAGTCTTGATCCTGGCATCCTGACCAGCACCGTCGCCCTCCAGGTCGATACCGGAGCCCGTATCCAGTGTGATGAGTTGCGTCTGCGCCGCCCCAGCACCCAGGAGACCTCGCCGCCCGCCGTCAGCGACGAGGCCCGCGAGCAATTGCGCAGCGTCCTCGGCCTCTTGCCCCTGGGCCTGGCCTACAAGGACCCGGAATCACCGGCCATCATCCTGCCGGATGCCGGCACCGGACAGGCCAGCGGCATCGGCATCGCCCGTCATCCCGACAGCACCGGCATCAGCCGTTTCGAGATCACCGGCACCGGCACCCTGCTGTTGGGCCTGTGTCGGGTCGAGGATGAGCGCTTGGTCGGTCGCCGCAGCAGCATTGCCCTGCCCGGTGAGGGCACCGGACCGGTGGCAGTGATCGTCGCTTGGAGAAGCGGAGAGCCCCACTATACCATCACCCTTGAGCAACGCGGGACGGAACCCCAGAACATCCGTACTGAGGCTCCTGAGAATCCCACCCACTTCATCATCCAGATGCAGGGCACGGCCCGCATCCCCGTCCCCCCGGTGCTGGAGCGACCATGATCGACGCGTCGAGCAAGACCTTTGTCCTCGATACCAACGTCCTCCTCCACAATCCTTCAGCCCTCTTCGCCTTTGCCGACAATCACGTGGTCATCCCAATGACCGTCCTTGAAGAGCTCGACCACTTCAAGAGCACCAATAACGAACTCGGACGCAACAGCCGGGAAGTGGCCCGGAATCTTGACCGCCTGCGCTCGCGGGGCAGCCTCCGCGAAGGGGTTGAGACCGAGCAGGGCGGGGTCATCCAGGTGGTCCTGCGTTTCGACCAGATCAAGGACCTGCTGCCGGGGGTCAATGACAACCGCATCCTCGGTTGCGCCCATATCCTCAAGCGCGAAGGCCTCAACGTCCGCTTTGTCTCCAAGGACATCAACGCCCGCATCAAGGCTGATGCGCTGGGCATACCCGCTGACGATTTCCTCAATCAGAAGATCAACTTCGAGGAGCTCTATACCGGCTGGCGACGCGAATCGATCAGCCCCGAAGCGCTTGAAACCTTGCAATCCCAGGGCTGGATCGAACGTCCACCCAGCGAAGACCCTGATCATGATCTGGTCAGCAACCAGTTTCTCGACCTGCACCTGCCCGATGAGGAGCAGAGCGTGGCCCTGGTCCGCTACCGTGCCCCAGATCGCCTGTGCCTGGTCGCCGACGATGGCGACAACACCAGACCCTACGGTATCAGTGCCCGCAATCCCGAGCAGCGCATGGCGATTGATGTCCTGCTCGACGACCAGGTACGTCTGGTCACCCTGGTCGGCAGCGCCGGCACCGGCAAGACCCTGCTGGCCCTGGCCGCCGGCATGGCCCGGGTACTCAACGATGCCACATACCAGAAACTGCTGGTCAGTCGTCCGATCATGCCGCTGGGTCAGGACATCGGCTACCTGCCCGGCAGCAAGGACGACAAGCTGTCGCATTGGATGGGGCCGATCTTCGACAACCTGTTCTTCCTCCTCGGTCAGGAAGAGGGGGACCCGGATGAGGTCATCAAGCACCTGATGAAGGACGAGACCGTCATCCTGGAGGCCCTGACCTACATCCGTGGCCGCTCCATAGCCAAGCACTACCTGATCGTCGATGAAGCCCAGAACCTGACCCCGCATGAGGTCAAGACCATCATCAGTCGGGCTGGCGAGGACACCAAGATCGTCTTGACCGGCGACCCCTACCAGATCGACAACCCCTATCTTGATGCCAACAGCAATGGCCTGACATATCTGGTCGAGCGGATGCGCGGTCAACAGCTTGCCGCCCATGTCACCCTGATGCACAGTGAACGTTCGGTGTTGGCCGGCATTGCTGCCGAATTGTTGTGATGACCAGTCCCGCCGACCTCGCCGCCCACATCGACGCCTTGCTGGAAGCCCCAGGCTTTCCTGATGCCTGTCACAACGGTCTGCAACTCGCCGGTGATGGTCCGGTACGACGTCTGGCCACTGCGGCCAGCGCCTGCCTCACAAGCTGTGCTGCGGCAGTGGCCGCCGACTGTCAGGCCCTGCTCTGCCATCACGGCCTGATCTTTGCCGGGGTCCAACGCATTGATGACCCCCTGCGCCGCCGTCTGGCCATCTTGCTGGCAGCCGACTGCGCCCTGCTGGCCTATCATCTACCCCTGGACGCCCATCCCCAATGGGGCAACAACGCCCTGATCGCCCAGCAGTTGGGCGCAGAGATCATCAGCGGCATCGGCACCTGGCAGGGTCGCAGCATCGGCATCATGGCCGGCCTGCCTGAGCCACTGTCAGTGGCCGCCCTGGCTGAGCAATGCCAGACCCTCTTCGATCATCCGGTCCTGCACTGCCCCGGCGATCGCGACGAACCGATCAAAACCATGGCCATCGTCAGCGGCTCGGGGGCCAGCTGCCTGGCCGAGGTCCGTCGGGCCGGCTGTCAGGTATTGATCACCGGCGAGGTCCACGAACAGCACTGGCATGAGGCCCGCGAACTGGGCTGCCACATCCTGGCCTGCGGCCACCATGCCACCGAGAATCAGGCCATCCACCGACTCGGCGCTACCGTCGCCCAGCACTTCGGCATCACCCATGTCACAATACCCGGCGACAATCCGCTCTAGTGAGTCTGTAAGGGATAGCGACCGAGCACAAGCGCAGGGCATTTTCGAGGCCCGATGTCGTCGAAAACCGCAGCCATAGCCGTCGCTATAAAGCTCGTTCTGTCTATATCGTCCAGCACAGCAATCCTACAACCTCCAGCCTGTTTTGAGCAAGAGCACAGCCGCAGGTGGGCCGATCCCGGCTGGCATGTCGAGCGATGGCAACCATGATCCTGGCCCCAACAGCAGGAGCCCCATGACCGCCGACCATGTAGTACGCCACGAGATCGAACGGCGCCGCACTTTCGCCATCATCGCCCATCCCGACGCCGGTAAGACCACCCTGACCGAGAAACTGCTGCTCTATGCCGGCCTGCTGCGCACCGCCGGGCTGGTCAAGGATCGCAAGCGGAGCAATCAGGCAGCTTCCGACTGGATGGGCATGGAGCAGGAGCGCGGCATCTCGATCACCGCCTCGGCCATGCAGTACCACTACAAGGGCATGGTGGTCAACGTCCTTGATACCCCCGGTCACCAGGACTTCAGCGAGGACACCTACCGCACCCTGACCGCCGCCGACTGCGCGGTGATGATGATCGATGTCGCCAAGGGTGTCGAGGCCCAGACCCGTAAGCTGTTCGCGGTCTGCCGCCTACGCGGCATCCCGGTGCTGACCTTCATCAACAAGTGCGACCTGCCGGGGCGCGATCCCCTGGACCTGCTGGCTGAAGTCGAGGAGGTTCTGGGCATCCAGGCCTACGCCTGGAACTGGCCGGTGGGCAGCGGCCAGGACTTCGTCGGAGTGGTCGATCGATCCCAACGTGAACTGCTCCACTTCACCAGGACCAGCAGCGGCGGAGCCCAGCGGGCGGCGGTCCAGCGCCTGCCCCTCGACCAGGCGGCCACGGCCTGCCCGGACCATGACTGGGCATCCATCCACGATTCCCTGGCCCTGCTCGATGAAGCCGGCAATCCCTACAGCGACGCTGCCTTCCGAGCCTGCGCCGTGACCCCGGTGTTCTTCGGCTCGGCCATGACCAACTTCGGAGTCGAGCCTTTCTACGACGCCCTGATCGACATCGCTCCGCATCCCGGTCGCCGTCCGGCCCGGATGCTGGAGGACGACAGCGAAGCCCTCATCGATCCCTTCACCGAGCCCTTCTCGGCCTACATCTTCAAGATCCAGGCCAACATGGATCCGCGCCATCGCGATATCATCGCCTTCGCCCGGATCGTCAGCGGCCATTTCCGGCGTGACCAGCCGGTCAAGCACTACCACCACGGCAATCTGGTACGCAGCGTGCGCCTGTCGCGCCCCAACGCCATGGTGGCCTGTGACCGGTCGACGCTTGATGAGGCCTTCCCCGGCGACATCGTCGGCTTCCTCGGCACCGGCTTCGCCATCGGCGACACCATTGCCGACCAGGGCGGCTTCGTGTTCCCGCCCCTGCCGACCTTCCCAGCCGAATCGTTCGCCCAGGTCAGCCCCCGCGACCTGGGCAAACGCAAGCCCTTCGACAAAGGCTTGAACCAGTTGGCTGAAGAGGGCACGGTGCAGATCCTGCGCCACTTCGACAACCCCCTGGCCCCGCCGATGGTGGCCGGAGTCGGGCGCCTGCAATTCGATGTGCTGCAATATCGCCTGGAAAACGAATACGGGGTAGCGACCCGCCTGGAACCGATGCGCTACACTTGTAGCGCCT
>SLQH01000431.1 GCA_007131555.1 Planctomycetota bacterium
TCACATTCAGCAGCACTTCCGCGACAAGATCACGGTCGCAGACATGGCCGCCTTGGCGGGCCTCAGTCGCAGCCATTTCCACAATGCCTTCCGACGCGCCACCGGCTGCTCGCTGATCGAATACCTCAATCACTATCGGGTCATGCGGGCCAAGAAGGAGATTCTCCGCTCCAATCGCCCGCTCGCCGACATCGCCCGCGATCACGGTTTCAGCAGTCCCTGTCGCTTCAGCATCGTCTATCGGCAGATCTGGCACTGCTCGCCACGCGAAAGCCGTCAGGCCTATCGCGCCGCCCATCGCAAAGACCGCTTTGACGAATACGACGAGCACAACGATCCGCCGCCATAAGCCGGAAACGGGCCTTTACTGGGCCTTGTCGCTGAGGGATTCCGGACCCCGATACAGATGACAGGCGACCCGGCCTTCCGGCGGCCGGTCTGTCAACGGCGGGCGTTGCAGGTCGCAGGGCTCGAAGCGACGCGGACAACGCGGATGAAAGGCACAGCCAGACGGCAGATGGGCGGCATCGGCCACTTCACCGACCAGGGTTGCAGCCAGATGCTGATCCGGGTCAGGACTGGGCACTGCCGCCAGCAGGGCCTTGGTGTAGGGGTGACGGGGATCCTCGAAAAGCTGCGCCGTTGGCGCCTGTTCAACCAGTCGGCCAGCATACATCACCGCTACTTCATCAGCGATATGCCGCACCACCGATAGATCATGGGCCACGAAAATATATGTCAGCTTGAACTCTTCCTGGAGTTCTGCCAGCAGATTGATGACCTGGGCCTGGACCGAAACGTCAAGGGCGCTGACCGCCTCATCGGCGATGACCAGGCTGGGATGCAGGATCAGGGCTCGGGCTATGCCGATGCGCTGCCGCTGACCACCTGAGAACTCATGGGGATATCGTTTGAGATGATCTGCCGACATCCCCACCCGACGCAGCATCGCCACCACCCGATCACGACGTTCGCTCACGTTGCCCATATTGTGGATGAGCAAAGGTTCTCCCACCAGACGCTCAATGGTCATACGGGGATTGAGCGATGAAAACGGATCCTGGAAGACCATCTGCATCCGGGTCCGCAAGGGCTTGAGGGCCCGATCATCAAGGCTTGCCAAGTCGTGGACCGTATCGCCATCACGAAACCGGATGCTTCCGTCAGTGGGACGCAAGGCACGCAGGATGCACCGGGCAGCAGTGGTCTTGCCGCATCCGCTCTCGCCAACCAGACCCAGGGTACGACCCGGCATCAGGCGCAGATCAAGGTCGTCGACCGCCTTGACGCTGGCGATCTGGCGCGGCCGCAGGCCCTGACTGAAGACCGGAAAATACTTGCAGAGACCGGTGACCTCAAGGATGGGGGCAGCATCGGTGTTCATCCGCGATCCCCCACCTTGAGACAGGCGACACTGCCATCACAACCACCCGGACCAAGGGGCCGGGTCAGGGGCGCGCCACCGACATCGCACAAGCCGGGCTCGGCCAGAGGACAACGGGGATGGAAGGGGCAACCGGGTGGAATGGCGGTGAGCATCGGCACGCTGCCGCGGATGGATGGCAGACGGTCACGATGGCCATGCAGGCCCGGCAGGGAATCGAGCAAGGCCCGGGTATAGGGATGCTGGGGCTGCTTGAGCACCCGCCGCATCGGCCCGCTCTCCACCGCCCGCCCGAGATACATCACCACCACATCATCAGCAGTCTGGGCCACCACCCCCAGATCATGGGTGATGAGCAGTACCGAGGTCCCCATCTCCTCCTGCAGAGAACGGATCAGGGTCAGGATCTGGGCTTGAATGGTGACATCCAGGGCCGTGGTCGGTTCATCGGCGATCAGCAGGCGTGGCCGACAGACCAGGGCCATGGCGATGACCACCCGTTGCCGCATGCCACCTGACAACTCATGAGGATATTGGTGCAGACGACGCTCAGGAGCCGGAATGCCGACCGCACCGAGCATGGCCACGGCCTGGCGTGTGGCCTCAGCGACATCCGCCGGTTGATGCAGAAGGATGGCTTCACATATCTGATTGCCGATGGTGTGCACCGGGGACAGGGAGGTCATCGGTTCCTGGAAGATCATGCTGACCATGCCGCCGCGCAGCTGATAGAGCAGATCGTCCCGTTCGCTCAAGGCGGTGATATCAAGGGCTGCAGTCTCGTCAGTTGCATCGTGAAGAAGAATGCGGCCACCGGCAATGCGGCCTGGCGACTGGATCAGGCGCAGGATGCTGTAGGCGGTCACGCTCTTGCCGCAGCCGCTCTCACCGACCACTGCCAACACGGTGCCCCGCCGGACCGCAAAGGAGACCCCATCCACGGCCCGGTGGCATTCCCCATCAATCTCGAAGACCACCTTGAGATCCTCGACGCTGAGGACAGGAGCGCTGGCACTGGTGGCAATGGCCTGATTCACGGATTGTTCCTCACTTGCCGCCGTAGGGGTCGGCGGCATCGCGCAGGCCGTCGCCCAGGAAATTGAAACACAGTACCGTGACCACGATCGGCAGCACGCCGATCAGGACCCAAGGATAATTGGCGATGATCTCCATGTTCATGCAGTCCTGCAACAGGACCCCCCAGCTGACGATCGGCGGACGCAGGCCCAGACCGAGGAAGCTCAACGCCGTCTCACCCAAAATCATCGCCGGCACCGCCAGGGTCAGGGACACGATGATGTGGGAGGTGAAACCGGGGATCAGATGCACCGCCAGGATGCGGGCATGACTGGCGCCCAGCAGACGTGCCGCCACCACATAGTCTTCCTCGCGCAGGGACAGGATCTTGCCGCGCACCACTCGCGCCAGACCGGTCCAGTTGAGGAGGCTCAGAACAATGGTGATGCCGAAATAGGTTCGCAGGGCCGACCAATCAGCAGGCAGGATGGCGGCAATGGCCAACCACAGGGGCAGATGGGGGAAGGAATTGACGATCTCGATGATCCGCTGGATGACCACATCCCAACGACCACCCAGATATCCGGAGACACCGCCGATGGTCACGCCCAGCAGGAAGGTGATGACGATGGCCACCACGCCCACCGACAGGCTGATGCGAGCACCGTAGACGATGCGGCTGAACAGGTCCCGACCATAGCGGTCGGAGCCGCACAGGAACCAGGACGGGGTGCGGTCTTGATCAGGATGGGCTTGTTGCCATCGGGCCACATCAACACCAAACAGACGCCGCTGCATGGGGATGAGTCCCCACAAACGATACGGTTCACCTGGGACGAAGAAGCCCAGCGGGACCGTCTGATCGGGAACAGCCCGATAGCTGACGGCAAAGGTGATAGGGTCTATGTGGCGCTCCAGGGCAGCGGTATGCCAACCCTCACTCCATGACCAGGCGGGAATCTGGGGCGGGGCGTAGATCCGATCCAGATCGCGACGTTCGTTGCCATAGGGCGCTATGATCTCAGCAAATATCGCCACTGAATACAGGACAATGAGCACGTGCAGGCCAATCAAGGCCAAGCGATGACGCACAAAGCGGCGCCGGATCAGCTGCCATTGCGACAAGGACGGAGCTGATGACGGATCACCGGGATCGACAGGATCAATCGTCGGCCCTGGAGGCAGGACATTGGTCATCGCCCACCTCCGCTATCCATGCGAATGCGAGGATCGAGCCACAACAGCAGCAGATCGCTGATCAGGGTACCGAAGATCGCCAGCAGACTCATCACCATCAGCATTGATCCGGCCAGATACATGTCCTGGTTCATCAAGGCGCTGAGCATCAGCGGCCCGACCGTGGGCAGAGCCAGGACCATGGCCACGATGGCACTACCGGATACCAGGTGGGGGAACAAGCCACCAATACCGCTGATGAAGGGGTTGAGCGCAATGCGTACCGGATACTTCATCAGCAGCTTGAAGGGTCGCACCCCTTTGGCTCGTGCGGTAATGACGTAGGGCTTGCGCAGTTCATCAAGCAGATTGCCGCGCATGATCCGCATCATTCCGGCTGTGCCGCCAACCCCCAGGACGATCACCGGCAACCAGATATGGCGCATCAAGTCGAGCACCTTGCCCAGGCTCCAACCGCTCATGGCGGCATAATGCGGAGAGAAGAGGCCCGTAACAGTCACGCCAAACCAACGATCCCCCAGATAGATGAGGATCACTGCCAAGAGAAAATTGGGGATGCACATACCGATCAGGGCCAGGAAGGTGAAACAATGGTCGAAGAAGGAGTATTGCCGTACAGCTGAGAAGATGCCGACACTCAAGGCCACCACCCAGGTGAAGATCACCGTCAACAGGGTGATGCTGAACGTCAACAAGATGCGGTCTCCGACCAGATCATTGACGCGGCGATCGTTCTCCATCGAGTAGCCGAGATGGCCCTGTAGCAGCCCAGCGTCGGCAGCATCAAAGCTGGTGAACCACCCCAGGCCCAGCCAATAGAAGTAACGTACCACTGCTGGTGATTCGTAACGATAGAGTTCCTTCTTCTCTTCAATGGCCCGGATGGCCCCTTCGTCACCCTGCATCTGCAACTCGGTGATACGGGCACTCAGGTAATCGCCGGGCGGCAACTGGATGATGGTGAACACCACCACCGAGACGATCAGCAGGGTCGGTATCATCAGGACCAGACGCCGCGTGACAAAGGGATGCCGGACACAGAGCAGGACCAAGCCGGCCACAAGGCTGCCCCACAGCAGCACCATGACGCTCAGACCCAACCAACCGCGGCCGCTGGTCTCCTGGACCGCCCCACTGGCATCGGTGATCTGGCCTCGTTCATCGCGTATCTCGACCATTTGACGGGTGATCTCAGCAGTGGTACGCGGATCCTCATCCGGCAATTCGGCATAGAACCAGGTTTCCATGGCAGCATTGGCCGGAGTGGCATAGGCAGCCCCGACCAAGGCTACCTCAGGGACATTACGCAGACGGCGATCGACCACCACCAGTTGTGGCGGCGGTGTACAGATGGAGATGGTCCAGACATTCTCGGCGGCAATGGCCTGGATGCGGCTGAACAATTCCCGTTGACGATCCAGATCCCGGACCCGACGGGCCTCGACCAGGATCTCCATGGCCTCACGCAAGGGATGGTTCGGCGGCGGGGCGATGGCTCCAGGCACCTCGTCAGCCCTGGAGTCGCCGAACAGGCCACCGCTGACAAACCAGATACCATAGGCTGGCGCATAGAATGATTCGGCATAGGTCGGCACGAAATTGCGCGGTTCCAACAAGGGATGGAACTCGCTCTCTCCGGTCCACACCGTGAAATCATGATCAAAACCGGCTTTTTCAGCGTAGAAGAGCGGACGGGCCTTGTCGCGGAGGATGGCACGCACTCCCACTGCCGCCCAGTCATCAATCACCAACTGGGCCGGACCAGGGCCGGTGAACTCACAGACATTGAGGTAGAAGACCATGCGTGAGCCATCGCTGAAGGTCCGCATCCCCTCGCGGTCGCGTTCGGTCAGCTCCAGTTCATCAAGCAGTTCCTGGGCTCGCTGGGGATCATGTTCGGTAAAGCTGGAGAACAGTTCCGGACTGTGAAACGGGCTGTCAGGGCCGGGATCAATCTGGGCCGGAACCGTCTGGTTGTTGTATTCAACCCGGATGATGGCGGCACGGTCAATGGCCAAGGACAGGGCTTGGCGGAAACGGCGATCGGCCAGCAGGGCCTGCTTATGGGCAGTAGAGGGATCGTTGGCATGGGCCCGGCGGTTGATATTGGGGAAGATGGTCCAGGGCGAACGCGTGCCGGGATACCAGTGAAAGACCTCGTAGCCATAGCGCTCACGATTGGCCATGATCAGGGTATGATCCCGATACTCGATATTGCGCAGCTGGAAGGTGGCTTCACCGCTGGCCACCGCCAAGGGCACCATGTCCCCACTCTTGATGTCAAAGACGATGCGATCCAGATAGGGTAATTGATTGCCGGCCTCGTCCACCGCCGGGAAATAGGGGTTGCGAACATAGGTATAGGGCGGCTGATTGCGGTGAGTGCGCAGGATCCATGGCCACAGACGGGGATGGGCTGGATTATGGATCGACTTCATGCGCCCATACACTGCCCGCGGACTGGCCAGATTGAGGGTCCGCTGGGTGGCTTCAATCAGTTCGGCATCACCCAGCTCAGGGTGGTACTGACGCAGGTAATGGGCCGGCAGGGCATAGGTGTGTTCTTTGGCCAACATCTCCAGCAGCAGGCCATTGGGCTCTGGAAAGACATAGCGCACCGCGTAATCATCAACCTTTTCAATATGCCCCATGCCCGAAGGGGTGCGCAAGAAGCCCGGCTGATAATCCAGGTAGAGCACATCGTGTTCATACCAGAACATGATGTCATCGGCAGTAAAGGGGTGGCCGTCAGACCAACGCATGCCGCGACGCAGAAAGATGGTGTATTCGGTGGCGTCGTCGTTGACTTCCCAACCACGCGCCAGATGTGGGCGCACCGGCAGGCCCTGGGGCGACCAGCGTACCAGGGTGGCGCCAGACAGGCGCCAGGCCATCAAACCCAGTTCGTTGGTGCCGTTGGCGACCCTGAACCAGGCCCCGCCATGCTGACCAATGCCGTCTGGACCGCGCATCACCAACGGTTCCTGCCCGACCCGTTCTGCTACCGGCGGCAAACGACCGTCGTCGACCAGGGGGGCAATGACCGAAGGCTCCCCTTGGGGCCACCAAGCAGCTGATTCACCCTCACTGTAATCCACCTCAACCTGGGCCACGGGCGGTTCGTCAAGATCCAAGCGTACTTGACGCCGGGCTTCAACCTCAGCCACTGCCGCTGCATCAACCTCATCCACAGGACGATGGATGTCGCCACGTGCCCACCAGGCCATGACCAACAGCAACAGGGCACAGGCCACAGCCGCTGCTGCCAGCCTGGCCACGACTCGCAGATAGGGCTTTACGGCCCTCGCAAACGATGATGAGGAGATCCCAGGCACAGACCAGACCATATGGCTTCATCAGTACAGGCCAGCCCCTATCACCAAGCCCTGCAAGAGCATTGTGAGACGCTTATGGCGGCCCCTATTTCACCCCCGGTCAGCACCCATTATCTGATCATCCAGGCGCCGAAGATTCCCTCTTGCATTCTCATGCAGGCCGCCATCATCCCCCCTCACAACGCCAGAAGCGGTTCTGGCCTGGTAGCTCAGCTGGTTAGAGCGCCGGCCTGTCACGCCGGAGGTCGAGGGTTCAAGTCCCTTCCAGGTCGCCAATAGAAAACGCCACCCTGCATGGGGTGGCGTTTTTGTTGTCTGAGCCCAGTCCCATCAAGTATCCGGATCAGGTCTAGGCCATCACCCACCCAACACTACATGCAACGACCCCGCCGGAAGGCGGGGTCGGATACGATAGGATGGGGTCCCGGA
>SLQH01000309.1 GCA_007131555.1 Planctomycetota bacterium
CGAAAACCTCACCATAGCTACGGCTATGGCTGCGGTTTTCGACGAAATCGTGTCTCGAAAATGCCCTGCGCTTGTGCTCGGTCGCTATTCCTTACAGACTCCTAGACTGCGGTGAACCTTCCTGTCCACAGGCCGTTATCCTTGGTGACGACGGATGGAGGTGGACGAGATGATGCCAGCATCTGATGACAACCAGGATGTCGATAGCGGTCTGACGCCGATGATCGACATCATATTCCTGCTGCTGATCTTCTTTCTGCTGACCACGGTCTTTGTGCCCGAGGAGCGGGTGCTCAGCGCCCTGCTGCCGACAGATATCGGTGAGCATCGTGACCCTGTGGTCCTGCAGCCGCCGCAAGACGTCATGGTGGCGGTGTTTCCCTATGATCCGGGGAATCCTACGTCCTACGCCCGGGGAGCTGCGGCCGGATCGGTTCGGGCTGAGTATTTTGCCGACCTGTGGCGTCAGCGGCCCATTGTGAGCCATGCTGCGTTGCGTTTCGGCAATGCTGATGACCAGCTTGTCATTGATGGTCGGGCCTTGGCCGAGCATTCATCGCGTACCTCTGGGCAGATTGATGCTGTCCATCAGTATGTCGCAGAGCAGCTACGTCGCCATGAAGAGGATCATCCCAGTCGGGTTGATCAGCCGCCTGTGGTGCTACGGTGTTTCTCCGGTCTGCCATGGCGTTATGCGGTGGTGGTCTATGACGCGGTCAAGGCCTATGAGTATACGGCGGCACGGGCCATCGGGGCCGATCCCCAGGATCTGACTACGGCCCGTCGCGTCGTCCTGGCTCCGCCGCCCGTGCGGGGCGGGCATCATTTCGGCAGTGGCCAGGAGTTGGCTGAGATCATTCACTAAAGGACTCATTGTACAGCAGGGGTGTGGCGTGAGGGCCTCCAGGACTGTGCGTCACAGGGAAAACCAAAGGGGATATGCCTACATGGCCAAGCTCAGGTTGGACGATAGATTCCACTCAACATCATCGCTCACACAGCGGTCGGCCTTGTCCGTCCGCCTGAACAAAAGAGGATTCATCGCATGAGCCGACCCCTGCGTACCTTCCTGTCCGTTGCCTTGCTCAGCATTGTGCCTGTCGCGCTTGCCGTGGCTCAAGAAGGCAGCGGGGGAGCCCATGAGCATGTCTCGCTGTTCAATATCATCGTATCGTCCCCTGTTGCCTGGGTGCTGATCGCCATCTCGGTGGCCGGCATGGCCATGGGTATCCATCGTCTGATCACCATCAAGCGGGACCAGTTGGTGCCTGATGGTCTGGCCGACGATCTGCACAATATCTTTGCCGAGGGCATATCAGATGAAGGCGTTGAAGACGCCTTGAACATGGTGGCCGGCGATGAGAGCATTCTCGGTCAGGTCTTTGCCGCCGCGCTTGACAAGCGCGAATTCGGATTCAGTTCCATGCAAGAGGCTGCGGAATCGGTCGGTAATGCTGAACATAACAAGTACATGGCCCAGATCAGCTGGTTGTCATTGCTGGCTGCCATCGGCCCGATGCTCGGGCTGCTTGGTACCGTGGTTGGTATGATCGGTGCCTTCATGAAGATGGCCACCTCCGGTGGCAATGTCGACCCGGCCATGCTGGCTAACGATATCGGTGGTGCCATGATCACCACCGCCATCGGTCTGATCATCGCCATTCCGATGATGTTCCTGTTCTTCCTGCTGCGGGCGCGGATCAACGCCTGTGTCTTGGATGCAACCGTACTGACCAATGAAGTATTGGACTATTTCCGTCCTCAGGGCTGATTGATCATCAAGACCAGTCAGAGCAGGACAATCGACAAGGGGCAGGACGATGGCCAAGAAAAAGGTTTCGCAGCCGGATATTGATTTCGATCTGACGCCGATGATCGACATCATCTTCCTGTTGATCATCTTCTTTATCTTGGCTGGCCGGATCACCTCTGAGATCACCAACGAGATGATCACTGTGCCGCCGACCCGGACGGCACACGAACGTCCTGATGATCGTCGTTTCGAACGGGTTCGGGTCGAGGTCTTTGGTCGTACCCAGGAGGAGACCAGGGCTGGGGTCAGGGCCACCGGCCATACCATCTCGGTCGGCACCAATCGCTGGCGTTCCAGCGGCCATGAAGACCGGGACGCCTTCATCGCCTACATTGAACTGCGCCGCTTCCTTGATCAAGTGTACGATCGGGCTGCCAAGTATCCAGATCCCAAGGGAACTGGCCTGCAGTTGCCCTACGTGATCATTGAACTGCGGGCCGATGGAGAAACCGAGTACCGGGTGGTACAGGAGATCCAGCAGGTCATGTCTGATACCATCATGCCAGAGCATGAGGGGCAGTTCATGGTCTCGCGCCCAACCCAACCTCCCCGGCCCTTTGTGAACATTGAATTCACGACCCGGCAGGATACCGACTGATGTCCGTCATGGATATCGCTATGAGGAGTAGCAATCATGAACGATGACGATGATGAAGTGGATGCCGATATCACGCCGATGATCGACATCATTTTCCTGTTGCTGATCTTCTTCCTGCTGACCACCAAGTTCATTGCCGAGGAAAAGGTCATCGCCAGCATCCTGCCCACGACCAAGGGTCAAGCGCAGCCGCAGCCCGATGATCTGGAGCCGCCTGACGACATCAATGTCCTGGTCTTCCCCCATGATCCCAACAATCCCCGCGCCTTTGCGCGTGGAGCAGGAGGGGTCGAGTATTTTGATAATCTATGGCGTCAGAATCCTGCCACCGATTTTGCAACCTTGCGGGTCGGTAATGCTGATCAGGTATATATCATCAATGGTCGTTACCTGGGTCAGCGTGAGGGCGGAGAGGCCATGGTGCGCCATGTTGCCGAGGTCCATGAGTACCTTTTTCAGCAACTGAGCCGCTTTGAGACCAATCAGACTCCGCGCTCGGAGGAGACACCGATCGTCCTGCATTGTTTTTCGGGCATGCCCTGGAAGTATGCCTTGTTGGTCTATGATGCCATTCGTGGATATGAGGGCCGAGTTGCCGGTCATGGTGGCCGGGCCATGACCCAAGACGACATGCTGACTGCCCGTGAGGTGTCGTTTGCTCCCCCCCGTCTGCGTCAGTACCATGAATGGGAACACGGCAACGAATTGGTGGAAATCATCCATATGCAGTGACGAAGCGCCGGCGCATAGACGCTGTGTATGGTGTCAAGCGAG
Organism: Planctomycetota bacterium; assembly: GCA_007131555.1. Classification (GTDB taxonomy): domain Bacteria; phylum Planctomycetota; class UBA11346; order UBA11346; family UBA11346; genus SLQH01. Next base: position 3,186 of record SLQH01000309.1, read on the forward strand.
GAGCCCTGTTGCCTGTTCGGCAGCAGGGTTTCGTGTTGTTCAGGCCAGGAAGGGTGGTGTCGTGGCTGGTTTTCTCGTTCCGGCTCGATAAGGGCGGTCAACATCTGATCTTGAAGGCAGTATGTTGTTTGATGGTGCCCATTTCCGAAGTCGTATTGCCATGTCGGCCATGCCGCTGCCTACAGTCGGTCGCTTGGGTCGTGGCCCTGGTGATGCTTGCCTGCTTGCCGCAGTTTCTCCCAGCGGTAGAGGAAACCACTTTCCATATCCGTCTTGCTGATGTCCCTGTATTGACCCGCGCCGATGGTCGTCGTCGTCATACCCAGTCGAGCGACTTCTATCTGACCCTGTCCCGTCATCAGGGGCGATGGGGGTCACGGGCCTGGATGTACGCCTCCATGTGGCAGGCCCAGGGTGAACAGCAAATCACGATATCCGATATGCAGCGTGGCAGTCTGCGCCTCGGCCTGCGTCTGCCCGATCCGCTTGCCAGCGAAGCGGCGGTGTTGGCGGGAGCGGATGAGCCGATTGATCTGACCATTGTTCTGCACCGTGAGGACGATGATTGGCAGGCTGCCTACCACGGCAGTCAAGGCCTGAACACCTTCGCTGGCCAGGCGACTGTGATCGTCATGCCGCACAGGGTCACGGACACTGCGCCGATAGAGCCGGGTGAGCATCCTCGTCTGGTGTTTCGTCGCCAGGATATCACCGATTTGCGGCGGCGGGCGAATAGTGGACATGGGGCCGATGTCCGTGCCGCGCTGCGGGCTTTGCTGGAGCGTGATATGCGTTGGCGGGGTGGCCGTGCCGATGCCGGATCGCATGCCGCTGGCTGGGCCATGCTGTATCTGCTTGATGAAGACCCTGCTGCAGCTCGTCAGGCGCAGTCCCTGGTGGAGCGTCGTATGCGCCGCCCGATTGGTGGTCGTCCTCTGTTTGATGCTGCTGAGGAGGTCGTGGCGGTCGCCTTGGCCTATGACATGTGCTACGATGCCTGGGAGGAGGACTTTCGTATCCAGGTCGCGGACTGGCTGATCGATAAGGCCCGCCAGATGCTGGCTGGGCAGGTGCGGCAATCTTCTCGGGCCGTGGCCAGTCACTGGAATGCTGTCTGTCGGGGCGCTGCGGTGGTGGCGGCCTTGGCCGTGGCTGGTGATCCGGGCTCCTTCCCTCCCCGGCCGACAGAGGCCGTCTATCATGCCTTGGAGCCGGTGGACGGTCCGGATCTGGCCGAGGACCGACCGGTGGTGCGCATCAAGGACGGCGAGGTGCCGCAGGAGTGGATCCTGGCCGGGCCTTTTCATGATGCCGCCGGGGTGGATGTCCTGTCGCCACTCGGAGGCGGCGCGTTGGCACGTCCAATGATCGGGCAGGATCTGCGCTTGCATGACCAACAGCAGACCTTCCGGGCCATGCCGGCAGAATCCATGTGGCGAGGAGCTGGGGGCTATGCCGACAATACCATGGTCATTGACCTGTTACAGGCGATTGAACGAGCATATCATACCACGTCAATCTATCATACCGTACTGCGGGTTGATCGTCAGCTTCTGTTGCGCTACCGCACCAATCCATCCTTTGCGGTCCAGGCTCGTTCCTGGCTGGGCGGCCAGGAGTTGCGGGAATACGATCTGGTGCGGCTTGAACCAGGATTGTACCCCTTGACCCTACAGGTGGAGATCGGTGAGACCGAGCCCTGGGGCAAGTTGTGGATCGCTCCGCGTTTTGAGGTACTGCCGCCAGTCAGCGGCGAGGCGCTTCAGGTGCAGTTGCGTCGTCGTCAGGACCGCTGGCAACGGGAGCATCTGGCCTGGGAGGCGGCCGGTCGACCGGTGCCGGGTGCCCATGAGGTGGCGGCTTCTGCCAGCCGGATGTTGCAACGGTATCTGGTCTTTGGCATGGGCGAGCAGGGCAGTGCCGCCGAGGGGGATTATTACGCAGCACTGGGTGCCGCGCGTGGTCTGTTCCCGGCCTTGGTGGCTTGGCGTACGGCCTTAGGAGAGCAGGTGCCGGGTGAGGACCGGGCCCGGCATTTCATGACCTCCTTGGCCCTACGCCGTCAAGTGGTTGATGATCAACTGTTATTTGCCGTCTTTGGCCGCGGTGGAGCGCATCTGGGGGTGCCGGAACTGTTTGCGCTTGGAGCCGGCCTGATGACCCCAGCCCAGCAGGGTGTGTGGACGCGTTTGACCCGGCATCATTATGCTGATCCGCCCTTGGGGCTGTCCCGACCCCAGCATGCCATCTACGCCATGGCTCGGGCTGTCACGGTACCGGACGATGATCAGATGCCGCATCGTGTGCTTGATCGTCAACAAGGTCTGGCGGTGTGGCGCAGTGGTGCAGACGATCAGGCCGTGGTGGCGACCATGTATCTGAAGTCGCGCCCGGTTTCGGGAACCTCGTCCTATCCTGAAGCCGGTAGTTTCAGGATTCTGGGTTTTGGTCAGGAATGGGCAGTGCGGGGTCCTGGAGAGGCCACGCGGAGAGCTGAAAATGTTGTCCAGGTCGATAGCATTGAAGCCTGGGGCGGGGCGACGGTGCTGGCTGCCCAGCATGATGATCGTCATCGCTCCGGCTCCCTGTTGGCGTCCATGCGTGATGTCTACCGTGAACGGGACGGCAGGGCGCATGCCGTTGAAGGGCGCCGCCTGTTTGCGGTCGATTACAGCGGTCGTTGTGGGGTTCCGGCCCTCTTCGTCGTGGTCGATGAAGTGGAGGGAGGCGAACAGCACAGATGGCGCATGAATACCGCCATCACGCCGGAAGCGACCGATACGGGCTTCGTGCTGCGTGGTGAAGGCGGGTATAATCTGCAGGCCACGGTCCTGGCTCCAGAGGATGCCACAGTGCGGCTTCAGGAGCAGGCTGTGGAGATTGTCGGTCATGGTCGATTTGTGGTGGTCATGACCCTGGGCGAGGGCGAGGCGCCGCTGCCGTCACGTCTTGCCTGGACTGATGACGAGCTGACCATGCGGGTTGGTCGTCAGCGCGTCCGTCTGCCCTGGGGTCGGTGATCCGCTGGTCGTTGCATGGCCTGTCCCGGGTCCTAGAACCCAGGACATGCTGCGCCATCGCCTGATTCCGGCCACGACCGTGGCGACCACCCACTGGTGTCTGGTCCTGCATGGCCTGGGCGATTCCATGGCCGGCTGGGTGCCGGTGGCCGAGGCCCTGGCGGTGCCCGGCCTGGGCTACATCATGGTCGAGGCCCCGGATGACTACTACGGTGGTTTCAGCTGGTTTCCGATTCCCGGCATCACCGATGACCAGACGACGGCCGCCGACATGCAGGCCGGCATCACCCGCAGCCGGGGCCTGGTCGAGGACCTGATCGCCGCGCTGTGCGTGCGGTTGCACCTGGAGCCCGATCGCCTGCTGCTGCTGGGCTTCTCCCAGGGCTGCGTCATGGTCCTGGAGACCGTCCTGCGGGCCCACCGGGTCTTCGCCGGGGCCATCGGCATCAGCGGTTGGCTGCCGATGCTGCCAGACTATCCCGTCGCCCTGGGCTCGGCCGCCGGCCGTCAGCAGATCCTGTGGACCCACGGCGATGCCGACGAACTGCTGCCGGTCGGACCCAGCGCGGCGGCAGTCACGGCCTTGCAGGGCCTGGGTCTGACCATCGACTGGCGGGTCTATGTCAAGGGCCATGAACTGGATGCCAGCCGCGAACTGCCCGATCTGCGGACCTGGATCGGGCAACGGATGGCGACGCTGGGTGAGCCGACACCGTGACGACCGGGGATCGGCAGGGGGTTCTGGAGCACGTGACCATCCCCTGTCCCTGGGGACGGGCGGTGGTCCAGGTGCGCGAAGGGTTGATCGTGGCCGTGGAACTGTCCTCGCAGCCGGCGTCGTCGGCCCCTGTCGGACCCTGGGCGGCGATGGTCGAGGCCCTGGTGCAGGGGGCCGATCCTGGTCCTTGGCTGGGCCTGTGTGACTGGCGGCGCTGTCGACCCTTTGCCCGCCGGGTGCTGGAGGTGCTGGCCACCACGGTGCCCTGTGGCAGCACCATCACCTACGGGGCCTTGGCGCAGCGGGCCGGATGTCCGGGCGCGGCGCGCGCGGTCGGTCGGGTGATGGCCGGCAACCCCTTTCCCCTGGTGGTACCCTGCCACCGTTGTGTCGCCGCCACCGGCCTGGGCGGCTTCCAGGGCGCGGCGGCCCCCAGC
>SLQH01000113.1 GCA_007131555.1 Planctomycetota bacterium
AGGACAGCATGAGAGCTGTCATGAGGCAACTCCTTGCCGATAATGACCCACGACGGGGTATTAGGCGGAGGATAATGACCGGCTGATCGGGAAGGCGTCGATTCGTATGACACAGCCGCCCTGATCGTGACCATGGTCGGAGCCATGGCCGCGCCTAATCCGTCCCCGGAGCGCATAGAGAGATATCGAGGATGACCACGATGACCGATACCAGCCGCTCCCACAGTCCCAGTGCCCGCATCCGGGTCCATATCATCCGTCTGCTTGACGAGCACCGTCCCATGCTACTGGGCTTTGCCTTCGCCTTGTGCGGCGATCATCACGTGGCTGAAGATGCCGTGCAGGAATGCGGCTGCATTGTGGCGGCCCACCCCGAACGAGTCCCCCAGGATGCCGTCGAGGCCGCCCGTTGGCTGCGGGCCGTGGTGCGCAACAAGGCCCTGGAACTGGGCCGGCATCACCGCCGCCAGCGGACCGAACTGGCCAGTGATGTCCTGGATTCCCTGGCCCTGACCTTTGATCAGACGGATCATGAAGGCGATGATCCCGCCACGAGCCATCACCGACAGATGCGCCTGGCCATGCTCGACTGCGTCGATGCCCTGGGAGGAGATGCCCGCCAGGTGATGCAGCGCCGCTATGTGGGCGGTGATAGCTGCGAAACCATCGCCCAGGCCCTGGGACGTTCGGTCCAGGGAGTCTACAGCCTCCTGAAACGTGTGCGCCTGTCCTTGATGGACTGCGTCGAACAACGGGTCGCGGCGATCCAGAGGTCAGGACCATGACCCGCCCCGATGATGACTTCCAGAAGGCCCTGGCGGCTTGGCTGTGCGGTTGCGCCGAAACCCACGAACAGCAGTTGCTCGAACAGCGCCTGCGCGAGGATCCGGCCGCTCGTCAATGCTTTGCTCGTCACTGTGTCGCTGAGATGGCCCTGCGCGAAGGGCTGGCCCAGCAGGCCAAAGCCACGCCCGCCCCCAGCCGTCAACGCCGCCGGACCACGACCCGCCACCGCCGTCGCCAGGCCCACAGGCCATTCCCGCCCTTGCTGTGGGCCTGTGCCGTGGCTGCGGCCCTGGTCCTGGCCCTGGTTGTGGCCCGTACCACCAGTCCACCCGATGGCCCCGACAGCCCTGCGGACACCGACCGCGCCATTCCATCGCCGGCCACGGCCACGGCCACGGTGGTCAGCGGTGCCATCCACCAGGGTGGCCGCGAGCTCGGTCCAGGGGATCAGCTGGCCATCGGCCTGCCCCTGGCCACAAGCGACCAGTCCGCCCGCTTCGATTGGAGCCAGGGCCAGGCCGAGGCCACCATGGGCCCAGACAGTCGCCTGACCCTCAGTGCCAGCGGCCGCATGCTGCTGGAGGGCGGCCGCATCGAACTGGCCGTAACGCCCATCCGCAACGGTCCAGGCCCCCAGGTCGAGACCGCTGAACTGCGGCTCAGCGTCATCGGGACCCGTTTCCTGGTCAGCCGCAGCCAAGGGCGCAGTCGGGTCGAGGTCTTCAGCGGTCGGGTGCGAGTACACGAGCCGACTGGAGAGCGGATCCTCGGACCTGGCGATACCCTGGACCGTGAGGGATCCCTGTCTGTTCCGCCCGGCACTGACCCCCGCAGCGCCCTGATCCTGGTGGTGGAGGATGACAGCGGTACCATCCTGGGCCGCTATCGCGGCGATCAGCCGATACCGATCCCCCGTGACCAGCCAGTCGCCATTGCGGTCCACGGACCGGCATTCCTGGACGGCCTGCGGGCCTGGATTGATGACCAGCTGGTCAGCAAGGGCAGACCGGGACTGATGATCGAGGAACAGCCCCCCTACTACCTCTGGGGAGACCGAGACGGCGATCCCTACTGGGAGCGCTTCCCCAACCCTGGACGACGGCAGCTGCGGCTGCAACTGTTCGATGACGTGGATCGCAACAGCGTCATCCATGACGACCTGAAGATTGATCTACTGATCGAATAGCGCCGACCTGACAGGATCTGGCCCCCCCCCCGACGCGCCCCTTGAGAGGGCTCCGGTCTTCGCCATGCTAGGCAGACATGGACACCTTCCGCATCCTCGGTGGTCAACGTCTGGCTGGCCGCATCGCCGTCAACGGGGCCAAGAACGCCGCTTTGCCGGTCCTCACCACCTGTCTGATGACCCGCCAGCCCTGCTGCTTTCACGGCCTGCCGCTGCTGCGTGACGTCCAGACCCAGGTCAAGATCCTCAATACCCTGGGCATCGAGACCCGTTGGCAGGGGCGCAGCGTCCACACCCGACTACGCGACGACTACAACAGCACCGCCCCCTACGAACTGCTCAAGACCATGCGGGCCGGGGTCTGCGTCCTCGGGCCCCTGCTGGCCAGCCGGGGTCAGGCCCGGGTCAGCCTGCCCGGCGGCTGCGTCATCGGCGAGCGACCCATCGACCTGCACCTGCGTGGCCTGGAGGCCCTGGGAGCCGAGATCGACATTGAACACGGCTATGTCCAGGCCACTGCCCCGATCGGTGGCCTGCGCGGAGCCGAGATCTACCTCGGCGGCACCTGGGGCAGCTCGGTCACCGCCACCCACAACGTCATGTGTGCCGCCGCCTGCGCCCGGGGCCGGACGGTCATCGAATGCGCCGCCTGCGAACCGGAGGTGGTCGATGTCGCCAACTGCCTCAACGCCATGGGCGCCCGCATCAGCGGAGCCGGCAGCCCCCGCATCATCATCGACGGGGTGCGCCGCCTCACGGGCGCCGACTGGAAGGTCATCCCCGACCGCATCGAGGCCGCGACCTTCGTGGTCCTGGCCGCCATCACCCGCTCGGCCCTGACCGTCACCAACTGCCGCCCCGACCACATGCTGGCCTTCATCCATGTCATGCGCCAGATGGGCATCGACATCACCGTACGCGGTCGCCGCCTGGAGGTCGCCCCCAGCAAGCGGCCTCGGGCCTGCGAAGTGGTCACCCTGCCCTACCCAGCCTTCCCCACCGACTGTCAAGCCCAGGTCATGGCCCTGGCCTGCCTCGCTGACGGGGCCTCGGTGATCACCGAGCGCATCTATCCCGACCGCTTCATGCATGCCGCTGAACTCAAACGCATGGGTGCCACCATCTCCATCGCCAACGCCCAGGCCGTGATCCAGGGAGTACGCAACCTGGAAGGGGCCGAGATCATGGCCAGCGACCTGCGGGCCAGCGCCGCCCTGGTCCTGGCCGGCCTGGCCGCCAAGGGCGAAACCCTGCTGCACCGCATCTATCACATCGACCGGGGTTACGAACGCATCGAGGAACGCCTCCGCCGCCTGGGCGCCCGCATCGAACGGATCCCGACCCCGGCATGAATAACGTTGCCTATCGGAGGTTTCATTTTTTACCACAGAGGACACAGAGAGCACAGAGTTCCTGACCATAAGACCTCTCTCTGTGTCCTCTGTGCTCTTAGGAGCTTACAATCAGACTCATCTCGTTATCCTAGAAACGGCAGTTGGGCTATGGACTTTGGGCATGAGGGTTGCTCTGCAAAGAGATATACGCAACCAGAATCGGTTCACCTGCTGAGTGAAAGCCCGAATCTGTCTATATCGCCTTGTACAGCAACCCTATAGCCTCCAGCCTAAAGCCTACAGCCGCATGTAGGATGATGACCTCATCTGGACCTTCTGCCTAGTGACCCCATGCCATCCATCTATGACCCCGCCTTCATCGACGCCCTGGCCCAACGCCGCCCCACGCCTGGTGGGGGAGCGGCGGCAGCCATGACTGCCGCCCAGGGCTGTGCCCTGGGGGCCATGGCCGCCCGCTACACCACCGGCCCCCGCTGGGCCGCCTGCACAACCGAGGCCGAAGCCCTGGCCGAACACCTGCACAGTGCCGCCCAGCGGGCCCTGGCCCTGGCCGCAGATGATGCCCGCTGCTACCAGGCCCTGCGCCAAGCCCACAAGGACCCGGCCAGCAGTCCCGACACCCTGGCCGCAGCCGCCGCCGCCTGCGCCGCCGTCCCGGCCACGACCATCACCCTGTGCGCCGACGCCGCTCAGGCCTTGGCCGCCTTCACCCCACGCTGCAACCCCCACCTGCTGGCCGACGCCCACGCCGCCCTGGCCCTCCTGCACGGGGCCGCCGAGGCCGCCTGGCACATCCTGCTCTGCAACCAACCCGACGAGACCATGCGCAATCAGGCCGAGGCCGACCGCAGACGGTGCCGGGAGGCGAGCGGGGCAATCAGGGATGTGGCAGGTAACGATACCGAGAAACCATCCTCCTGAGAGCGCTGTCATCCAGTAACCAGCCATAGTGGCCATGAAGCCATTATGGCTCCCGTCATGTCGCCCTCCGCCGGTGTTCCAGCACCATATCAATGATCTTCTTGACCTCCTGGTACTCGCCAGGACCCATATGACGTCTGATCACCGGGACATCCTGAAGACCGAATTTGTCGACCAGGAACTTGATGTCATATTCATCATCATAGCTTTTGCGGAAATGACCATTCTGGCAATGGTTGATGAAAGCAAAGGCCTTCAACTCCAGCAGTCCCTGGACAGATACGATCTGCCGGCCTTGCTCTTCCTGCCATATGTCACGCAACACGGGATGGGCAGCAGCATTGATGATGTCGCCGTCATCATGCTGGTAGAAGAGGTCCCTCCCCGGTTCCCAGACCAAGTAGTCAATGTCACTGGTCAGGCGGTTGGAACCATAGAAGTTCATGGCCTTGCCGCCAACCATGACGCGGTGCGTATCGTCAGTCATTCAATGATCCTTCATCTGAGAATCTGTTAGGAAAGATTCTTATAATCTGGTCACATTGGAATGTGACCTTGATGCTTGGTCTCAAGGACTGCGTGAATCTGGATTGTGGGTAGCGATTTCGGCATGATATTTCGCCCCTTCAGGGCTCGGCGTTTGTTTGGGGCCTATACCCAGGGCGTTGCCCTGGGCTATCTCATCATGCCCCTTTGGGGCTAGGGCACAATCACCCAACGTGATGCCCTGAGCGAAAACAGATCCTCGCGTAGGTGACGCGACTTACCACGTCGACACCCTCAATCATCGCCCCAAGGGGGCGAAATGGAATAGCCCAGGGCAACGCCCTGGGTGAGACGCCACGTTCACGTCCGCGCCCTGAAGGGGCGCAACCGTGACGACATGATAACCGGTCTGGTCCAAAGGGAACTGAGTCATTCCTAGGACTTTTCATGTGCTCTACCACATCCCAAACTTTCCCACCCAATAGGCACAACCGGCCACATACAGGACCAGGAACGCATGCACCGGCAGCAACAGGAAGCCTCCTGTGACCGGCCCAAGGCGCCTGACATAGACCAGTCCGGACAGCGCACACGACAGCAGCAACACCACCCCAAACAACCACCAGTGCTCATGCATGAATCCATGGACCGCATGACAGAACACGGTCCGATCATTCACGACCACGTAGTCATGGACCGCAACATTGGGGGTAGCCTTGCTGCTGGCCAGCAGATGGGCGAGGACCGCAAGCAGGAACAGCACCAGCCACAAGACTGGGATACGTCGCCGATTCGCAACCGTGCCGTCATCATCTGTGATGTCTGGCATACATCCCTACTCCTGATCATCCTAAAAACCGCAACGGCCTCCTGAGCGCCGATAGGCCAGGACCCCGTCTATCACGCCTCCCAACCACGACTTGTCCTGCTGGTCCTCAGCCTCGGCTGTCTGTTCCATGATCGCCACCAGATCCGTCGGTCGCAGACCCTGCACCTGGGCCCTGACCTGGGGATCGGCCATCAGTTCGGCGGTACGTTGGGCCCGGGCCAGGCGCAGCAAGGCCAAGGGACGGCCTGTCCGCAGGGCGTCAACATCGGCCAGCCATTGAGGATCGTTGACTGCGCCACGAACACTGTCGAGGGCGGCCAGTTGATGCAGATCGAGCCGTTCGACCAGATAGTGCTGCTGATCGGCAGAGGCCGTCAGCAAGCGGATGGTTGCGGTCAGCTCTCGGGCCTGACATCCGATACCAGGCAGGGCATCCAGGACATGATGACCATGGGCCGTCAACTCCAGCCCCAAGAGGCCCAATTGCTGCCAGAGTTCAGCCCCATCGTCCTGGTCATCGGCCGTTCGGCCGATATGGGCCAAGGCCATGCCCACAGCGATACACAGGGTCACAGCCACCAGCAGGCCTGACAGACCTGTTGCCAGATGCCACCGCAGTCGCCGCTGTGCCGGATCGACCCGCCTGAGGTATCGCCACGCGATATGGCTCACGGTCGCCGCCAACAGCCCCACCATCAGCACGGTCCACAACCCAAGCCCACAATGCCACGCCAACTGGAGGACCAGGCCCGGCACCACCATCAACAAGGGCAACAGCAGGCCGGGGCGACCACTGCGATAGCCGGCCCAGCCACCGATGGTCATTGCCATCACGCAGATCACCCAGGCCCAGAACGACATGATCAACGATCCTCAAGCTGCAACCAGGTCTCGTATATGGTGAACTCGCCGCTCTGGCGACCACTGTGGTACAAACCCTGGATGCTCGCCAGGGAACTGGCCAACAGACGCAGATGGGTGGTGATCATGGCGGCATCACCTCGCTGCACGGCGTGTCTGTCATGATGCATCACCTGTTCGATCACCTGGGTCAACCACCGGCCGGCCTCAGCCACGTCTGCCCAGACTTCCACAAAGCCCGGCCGCTCCCCCTCAGTACTGGCTAGGCTGCCGCCAGGCTGGAGGGCGGCAATCATTGGTGCCGAGGTCGTGATATAGGCCGTCGACCCGATGACCGCCACGGCCGGCATCACCGCATCACCCAGTTCCATCGGCACGGGCAGGACATAGACCTGCTGTCCATCGACCATCTGCGGTCGGAGGGCCGGCATGGTGAAGGCCGGATCAAGCTGACTGCGCGGCAAGCGTGCCATGCGCCTGACCAGACCCTCAATGGCGGCGCTGATGCGCCCGATACCACGAACCAGGGCCTGGGGATCGGCTGTCTCCAGGGCCAAGGTCACACGCGGTGCGGCAAAGCGGCCCAGACCCGGTTCGTCGGGTATCACCAGATGTCCGCCGGCATCCACAACCAGACTGTGCTGCAAGGGCCCAGCCAGGGCCGGCAAGAGATCCTCACGGACACTGCCGGCCAGGCTGCGGCCAAAGTCCCTCATGATACTGTCTATCTGAGCGACAGTACGCCGATCTCCTCGGTCAACCTGCTCGAAGGCAATGCCGGTCGCGATGCCATAGACGGCATCCACGACGTCCATCAACCACCCGATCATCTCAGGATCAATGCGGCCTCGAGAGCCCGTGGCCAGCAACACCCCGGTCGATTGTCGGGGCA
>SLQH01000494.1 GCA_007131555.1 Planctomycetota bacterium
CGATCGTGGTCGGTGACCGGGTCTTCACATTCGGTGAGCCAGACCTGCTGATCTGCGTTGATGCCAACGACGGCTCGATCCTCTGGACCCGAGCCATCAACCCCTGGCTCTGCGCTGGCGAAGAGCCGCAACTGGCCGAACGGCTGCGCGAGCTGTCGTTGATCCACACCGCCCTGGATGCCTTCATCACCGTGCAGTTCGCCTTCGGCACCACCTGCGATTATTACCAGCATGAACAGTATGTGCCGATGCTGGAGATGTTCATCGACCAGGATCTGCCGGTGATCATGCAGGCCCTGCAACAGCTTGATCCGCAGGGCAGCTATCAGGAGCCGGCTCAGCAGATGGTCGACCGCCTCCGTCATTGGCAGAACAACCCTGGTGACGACAGGGCCAAGCGTCGCTTTGAACGAGAGGTCGGCCAGTTGCGGGGCGCCGTCGCCCGCCGCATCGGCCAGCTGAGCAGCCACAAGATCCCGTTGGGCGTCCCCTGGGGCAACATGATGGGCTGGAACATGTCATCCCCCATCAGTGACGGCCAGCGGATCTATGTCCAGATGGGTCAGGGCCAGCTGGCCGCCCTGGACCTGGACGGCAATGTGCTGTGGGCCGGACTGCATGCCATGGATCGCGGACCGAGCACCCATCACGCAGTGTCACCCCTGCTGGTTGATGGCCATTTCATCCACATGATGGACGCCAGCACCCTGCACGCCCTCGATGCCGCTACCGGCCGCGCCACCTGGCAGGCCCCCACGGCCCGGCCGGAAAAATCGGGGCGCTCCGGCTACTATGTCGCGACACATCTGGTGGTTGATCTTGACGGTACCCGTTTCATCGTCACCAGCCAATGCCACATCATCCGGGCCCGGGACGGCCGGCCGGTGGGCATCGTCGACTTCGGAGAGAATTATCATGGTGGCCCGCCCCTGGCCGGCTGGGGTGATGTCATCATCAAGGCCGCCAACGGCGACGGCTGGAATGTACCATTCCAGGCCTTCCGCCTGGTCAAACGCAGCGATGACGAGGTGGTGGCCGAACGCCTGTGGACCGAACCCGGACGTAGCAGTGCTGGCTATGAAAGCCGGATCGTAACGCCTCAGGCGACCTTCCTGTGCGGCCGCGACAACGGCATCCTCAACACCCTGACCGGCGAGCGTCTGGCCGATTCGCGGGTGATCGGCGGCCTGGGTCGGGTCCTGGTCGGCAACCGCCTGATCACCTATCCCAGTGGTTCCAGTGACCAGTTTCACTCATCATGGGGCCGCCGCCGCCCTGATGGCACCGCCATGACCGCCTTCACCACGATCGACGTCAGCAACCCGGCCCAACCGCGCCAGATCAGCGAGGGAAACATCATCGTGGTCGACAGCAACCCGCTCTACGGCGGCGTCGAACGCTTCCTTCCCAACCTGTGGCAGCATCCCCATTTCTACAACAAGCGCGGCGGCAAACCGGCCCACGGCATCCATACCGACACACCGCTGTTCGCCTCCGGCAACCGCCTGTTCATCCGCAGCCTGACCCACCTCATCGCCGTTGGCGATCCTCGGCAACGCTACGACTGGAACCCGGCCTCGCGGCGGCGCTGATCACCGCCTGCCCTACGCCCCACAGCAGCGCTTGAACTTGCGGCCGCTGCCGCAGGGGCAGGCGTCGTTGGGGCGGGGCCGACCGCCACCGCCCAGTTCAGCCATGATCCGGGCCGCCGGCTGACCGGCACGCAGCAGGGCGGCCATGCGATCCAGGGCCGGATTGGCGTGGGCGAAGAAGCGTTGTAGGCCGGCGCAGAGATAGGCCAGACCGGGTTCACCGTCAGCGGTGGTCAGGATGCGGTTCTTGGGGCATTCACCCCAGCATTGGCGCAGGTAAGGACAGGCCCGGCACTGCCCGGGCAGATCCCGGCCCTTGGCCAGACCGAAGTCCTCCTGCACCGGTCCACAGACCATGTCACGCAGGGAATCGGTCATGATGTTACCGCGCCGGTAGCCGGGGTAGACATAGTGGTCGCAGGCGTAGACATCGCCGTTGTGCTCCATCGCCAGGCCACGACCACAGCGCTCGGCATAGACGCACAGGGCCGAGGGCTGGCCCATGCGCAGGCCGAGCTGGACATCGAACATCTGGACGAAGACCCGGCCGACATCATGGCGCAGCCAGTGGTCGAAGATGGCGATCAGGAAGTCGCCGTAGTCCTGGGGCCGCACACTCCAGGGCGTCACCGGCAGAGGCTGCTGGCAGGCCTGCGGCGGCAGGGCCAGATCCAGCGGCCCGTCAGCATCGCCGACCCGCTCGACGATGGGGATGAACTGCAGGAAGCGGGTGCCCAGGCGCTTGAGGAACTCGTAGACCTTCAAGGGCTTGCGGGCGTTGTCGCGATTGACGCAGCAGAGGATGTTGAACTCGACCCGGTGCCGCCGCAGGACGTCAACGCCACGCATGATCCGGGCAAAGGCCCCCTGGCCCCGACCATCGACCCGATGGCGATCAGTGAGGTCCTGGGGGCCATCGATGGACAGGCCGACCAGGAAATGGTGGGCGGCCAGGAAGCGTCCCCAGTCATCATCCAGCAGGGTGCCGTTGGTCTGGAAGGCGTTGCTGATCCGTGCTCCCGGTGGCTTGTAGCGCTCTTGCAGTTCCACCACCCGGGCGAAGAAGGGCAAACCCAGGAGAGTCGGCTCACCCCCCTGCCAGGCGAAATTGATGTCGCTGACCTCCTGGGCGGCGATGTACTCGCGGATGTAGCGCTCCAGGACCTCATCCGGCATACGCCAGGACTCCGGAGCCTGATACAGGGCGCTCTTCTCAAGATAGAAGCAGTAGCGACAGGCCAGATTGCACGATGGCCCGATCGGCTTGTTCATGACGTGGAAGGACAGGGGAGGGCTGTGTTCGACCATGGCCACAGACTAGGGCCATGCCCGGCCCATGACATCCCCATGTCGGCGCGGCGCACAGATTCCAAGGGAAGCATTGGGCAATTGTCATGACGATGTGGATCAAACCGCAATGGTCACGGTCGTTGACGACCGTGGCGCTCGAAAAAGCGCTGCAGGCTTTCGGCAGCCAGGGGATGGACCTGATCCTCCAGTTTCAGGGCAATCCGTCGCAATGGTGTCGGCGACAGATAGGGGGAACCGAAGACCGTGCTGATCACGCGATGTTGGAGCAGAGGGTCCTGTTCGAGCGGTACGTCACCCGCCGCCTGGGCCTGCAAGCGCCACATCAGGATGCGCAGCAGATCGACATCACGACCATGGGCAGCACGACGTTCAATGACCCGGATCAAATCATGGTCATGGCTCCGAATGATCAGATCGGCCACCGGTCGCAGGACCTGATCATCATCATCGGCCAGGGCCCGCAGCACCACCTCACGCACCAGACCGGGATCGACCTGGTCACGTCCGGCGAGGACTTCAGCCACCACCAGGGGGCTGATGACAGCAAAGCGGGCCAGCAAGACCGGGTCGTCTGTCGCCAGATCAATATGATCCCGCAACACGGCCGCTCCCCGCAATACCTCAGACAGGGCTGAGTGCGGCAGCCAGGTCAAGGCAGCTTTGGCACCATTATCGGCATCTGTGTCGCGCAGGTCTGTCAGCAGGGCCTGGACATCGCCGATACCCCAACCACAACCATGCTCAAGGCCCATGACCGGCCAGGGATAGCCCTGCTGCTGGGGCGGGGTCTCCTGGGGACCATCATCAGGCCAGGGCCACGGACCGGTCAGCATCCGCTCGCGCTGGGTCCGATTCAGGCCTCCTATGGTATTGACGGCCTCGACCAGTTCTCGGGCCCGCCGGCCCTCCTCCTGCCTGTGACCGAGGTCTTCCAGACCACGCCAGACCATGACCCGCCCCCTCTGCTGGGTCCTGAGACCGCGCTCGATCCAACGCTGCAGACCGTGACGCAACATGGCCCGGTCATCGGTCCTGATCGCCGGTATGGCCTCCGGCCAAGGGGCATAACGCAGCGTCCAGACATCCTGCGTCTGTGGTCCATCAAGAGGATGGAAGACCACCTGCAAGCGCCCCTCGACCACGGCCAGACCCGCCGCCAGACCACCATGGGCAACCCGGGCCACCTGGCCCGTCACCGCCGCCGGGGGATCGTCACCACTGCCCAGCAGGGCGTAGCGGCTACCGCCGGGCATGTCGACGATCCGACCATCAGTCAGCAAGGACAGGGGCTCAGACAGAAAACCGGCCCCGGATCCGGCCGCCAGGACCAAGGGCACATGATGACGACGACAGGCCGACAGCAGCAAGCGATTGCCGTCATCAATACCGGCATCAGACAGGCCGATGCGCCAGGTCGCCTGGGCTTGCAAAAGGACCTGGATCGGATTGAGATCACGGGCAATGGCCAGAGCCGCCTCTTGTGAACGGGTGATGATCGGCAGGCCCAGATCCCCCCAGGACAGATCCTGCCGCCATGCTGCCGGATCGCTGCCCTGGGGGTCGGCGATCCGAACCATGGCGATCTTGTCCTCCCACCCACCGCTGCCGATGCCGTGATGATCGCCGGCTCCCAGCAGAATGACGATCTGGAGCGGACCACCCAGGTGGTCAGCCATCTGGGTGATGTCACTGCGGCCTGGATAGCGCCGCCCAGGCACCACCATGACCCGGGCCGCTTGACCAGAACGCGGACGCCGAGGCAGACGCAGCGCCACGGCCTCACGGGCCTGGACCCCATGGAGATGGATATGGCTACCCGACAGGTCAGCCAAGTGCTCAGCGGATACGGTCCGGCTGATGATCCAGCGCCGCAAGACCCCCACCGGGGTATCACCACGCTGCCAGGTGCCGGGCAGGGGATCATCCTCAGGACCATGGCTGATGGTCAGACCGGCCAACCACCGCGCCGAGGGCTCAGCCGACAGACTGAGCGAGACCCGCAGTCCCCCATCCGGCAGCAGAGTCATCCACGGACCGGCCAGGACGTCCGGCGCCTCTGTCGCAGACAACGACGCCAACAGGGCAGAGCACCACATCAGGACAGGGATCACCTGGCGCATGTGAGCATCAAAGCGCAGACCATGCCAGAACCAAGCAGAGACTGCTGCATGCTCCCGTATCCCAGGACTCGTCGATCTCAGCCCAAAAACATCAGGCCCCGCTCCAGAGACCATTGGCAAGGAAACATCCCTGGTTAGTATACCGTACATCAACATAATCTCTGCGAGCATTTCCTGGAGATGGAACACGCCTGGTGGCGTGCGCGGCCTTCAAAGCCGTTGCGGGGCCGATCGGTTCCGGGTGGGTTCGATTCCCATGCATCTCCGCCATTTTCCAGGGGCCTTGCCCCACCACCACCAAGTCACAGGACCACCATGGACCCCAACAACAGCGATAACAATCCCGCCGGTCAGAACGCCTGGCGGATGTTCCGCATCATGGGCGAATTCGCCAACGGCTTCCAGACCCTCAGTCAGATGCCCAAGGCAGTGACCATCTTCGGATCGGCCCGCACGCCCCAGAACCACCCCCATTATCTGGCCGCGGTCGAGATCGCCCAGCGCTGTGCCGCCCGAGGGCTGCCCATCATCACCGGCGGCGGACCGGGAATCATGGAGGCCGGCAACAAGGGCGGCAAGGAAGGCGGCGCCCAGTCGGTGGGCCTGTGCATCCAACTGCCCTTCGAGCAGTCGCACAATCCCTTCATCACCACCGCCCTGGACTTCCATTACTTCTTCGTCCGCAAGGTGATGTTCCTCAAACACACCGCCGCCGTGGTCATCATGCCGGGTGGCTTCGGCACCATGGATGAGTTGTGGGAGACGGTCACCCTGGTCCAGACCCACAAGATCGACCCCATGCCGATCATCCTCTATGATCGCTCCTTCTGGCAAGGCATGCTCGACTGGCTCGGCGCAATGATGCGTGACGAGCATCACTTCATCGGCCCCAACGATCTGGAACTGATGACCCTGGTCGACAGTCCCGATGAGGCCCTGGCGGCCCTCGACGACCTGCGCCCCGAACAGGTGGACATCGGCAGCGGTCTGCCCTGACGACCCGGCCCGGACCCATGCGCCTGTCTTCTGCCCTGGTTTCCGGGTGCCGCAATCTGTGTCGGCAGGTCGCTGATGGCCTCCTGCCGGCGCTGTGTGTCGGCTGCTCTGTACGCCCCGGCCCAGACCTCTGCGCCCAGTGCCGCAGGCACCTGACCCCGCTCCTGCATCCCTGTCCTCGATGCGGACGACCCCAACGCGAACCCCTCAACAATCCCCGTTCATGCCGCGCTTGCCGGGGCCATGGCTGGCTGGGCATCAGCGAGGTCATCGTCGGCTGGAACTACGAGGGCCTGCTGCAGGGCCTGATCACCAGCGCCAAGGCCAGCGCTGACCGCCCGACCATGCTGACCCTGGCCACCCTGATGCCAGCCATCGAAGCTCAAGCCAGCATCGTTCCCGTCCCTCCGGCCCCAGGTCGTCGCCATGGTCCGCATCTGGCCACTGTCCTGGCCCGCCATCTCGCCCATCACCATGGTCTGCCCCTGGTCGAGGCCCTGCGCTGTCGCCATCTCGCTGCCGAACAACACCGCCTCAATGCCGGTGATCGACGCCGCAATGTCGAGGATCTGTTCGTCGTCCGCCGCCCAGTCGGTGGCACGATAGTGCTGGTCGACGACCTGCTCACCAGCGGAGCCACAGCCAGCGCCGCCGCCCTGGCCCTGCGGCGCCAGGATGCCGACCGGGTGATACTGGCGGTCCTGGCCCGCACACCGCGCTCTGATGACCCCAAATCCGGCTGGAGACTGTAGGGGATAGACTGACACATCGCCTGGCGTGGCGTTTTAGCCCCAGACTCGCCAATAAGCACTGCCCATCACAAAGCCACCACGGAGCACCGGGCCTTGGCCCGCGTGCCGACGCGCGGCTGCCATGCGTTCGTCAAATATCAGCCAGGACGTCGCCATGATGAGCGTCATACGGCCTGTGGATCCCGCGACTCGTGATCATTCATGGCGATGATGAACGCAAGCGCATTGCAGCGACGGTGCCGCCGCCCTGGCCTATGTCCATCTCAAGAATCTCCGCCCGCCCAATGTACGCGGGCCAAGTAGTAGCGCCGGCTTTAGCCGGCACGGATGGTGGGCTTCAGCCCGCCGTTTCACCACCAAACACCAGACCCCACCAACAATCACCCACGGCATACGTCCACCAACCTCCAGCTCCATCCAAAACCACTGCCCATCACAAAGCCACCACGGAGCACCGGGCCTTGGCCCGCGTGCCGACGCGCGGCTGCCATGCGTTCGTCAAATATCAGCCAGGACGTCGCCATGATGAGCGTCATACGGCC
>SLQH01000008.1 GCA_007131555.1 Planctomycetota bacterium
CTGAGATCCAGAATTATTAATGACCTTGAGTCGATCAAAGTCAACAAGCGCCTAGTGAAGTCATTCTTCCAGGCTAAGGAAGTTACATTTGCAGCCGCCTAGGTAGTATGTTGGCTCTGCCCGAGGGGGTTGATGCCGGCTACCAGCAGGAAACGGTCCGCCTGCGCCAAGTGCTCAGGCAGGTTGAGCCAGAGGTCATGACAGATGACCAGGACCATCAGGCGCCCTTTGAGATCGAGGCCCGTATCGGCGACATCACCCATCCGCCACGGCCCGGTACCGTGGCGTATCGCGATGCTGTGGTCAGCCTGTTGCTGCACGATGTCCAGGCCAGCGATGGGCGGCCTGTCGATGATGACCTGTTGGTGTACGCCCTCGGCATGGATGACAACAACTGGACCGCTTTTGCCCGACTGCAGGCTGGAGCGACGGTCCGTTTGTGGATTGAGCCCTGGGCCCAGGTCGACGACGCATACGGTTCAGTGCAGCGTTTGGACATCACCGACAACATGGCCCTGATCTTGACCCTTGATGAGTATTGGGCCAGGCTTGAGGCGCCGAAAGCGACTGATCAAGAGAGCCAGGCCGATCACTACTGGCGCCGTGATGAGCGTGCCGACATTCTCTTGATGGGCGATAGCTTCAGCAATATCTACTCGCATGCGGCTCTCGGTTGGGGTCGCTCGGCAGGTCTGGCTGAACAATTGAGCCTGCTGCTCAGCCGCCCGCTGGATGCCATCATCATTGACGGTGGGGGGGCCATGGCCGGCCGCCGGCAACTGGCGGGTGACATGGCCCGGGGCCGGGATCGCTTGGCCGGCAAGCGCTTGGTCATCTGGCAGTTTGCCAGCCGTGAACTGAGCCAGGGTGACTGGTCCTTGATCACTCTGCCGCCTGCAGCCGACTGATGAATACTCACGATCGCCAACCAAGACCACTCCCAGCACAGGACCTCTGTTGATGCATACCACATTCGGCCCACTCATCCTGACCCTGCTAGCCATCAGTGTCCACGCCGGCCTCGTCGGCGAAGATGACGAGACTCTCGTCCAATTGCTGTTTTCTGAGGCCGCTGCTGCTCACGCCCAGGCTCATGATGCGGATGCCATGGTCGTGATCGGCCAAGACGGTTTTTTGTTCTTGAGCCGGGAACTGCGTCATCTGAGTGCAGGGCCGTTTTGGGGAGAACATGCCGAGGCGGCGGGCCAGGCAAACCGGCCCGATCAACGTGATCCCCTGCCCGTCATCCTTGATCATCATCGACAACTGTCAGAGCTCGGTATACAGCTCATCCTGGTGCCGGTTCCCCCCAAGGCCGTGGTCTACCCAGATAAACTCTCAGCACCTCTGGCTACCTCGATCACAGAGGCCCGGAAACAGACGCCGACCATACCGCGCCTTGACATCCATCATCAGCACTTCTACGCCATCCTGGAGGAGCAGGGTGTTCAAGTGCTGGATCTGGTGCCGTTGTTTCTGGCTGCCCGTGAGGATCAGGATGATGATCGACACCTCTACTGTCGCCAAGACAGCCATTGGTCCGGCCGGGCCATGGAGATCACCGCCCAGGCCCTCGTCGACATGATCGGGCCGGCAGATTGGCTTCCTGAGCAGGGTCAGACATTTTCTTCGGACAGCCGCACGATCCAGATCCGTGGGGATCTTCTGCGGTCACTTGAGGAGCAGGGCGCTCTGCAAGCGGCCCGTGAACAGGTTACCCTGACGGTGATCAATGAAGGCGCTGCTGCCATTGCGGATCGCACCAGTCCCATTGTGCTGCTTGGCGACAGCCATCTACTGGTATTCCACATCGGTGGCAATATGCATGCGACTGGTGCCGGTCTTGGAGACCTTATGGCAGCCGCACTTGGTTTCCCCCTTGATGTGATCGGGGTACGCGGCTCGGGTGTGACCGCAGCCCGAGTCAATATGATCCGTCAAGCTTTCCGTGATCCGGAATACCTGCCCAACAAGCGGGTCATGGTCTGGCTATTTGCTGCTCGGGAGTTTACCGAGGCCTCCAGTTGGACCAATCTGCCTTTGACTCGCTGAGGCAGACGGTCGCAGTTATGCTGGCATGCTGTCCATATCGCCATCAGGGGAATTGAGAGCAACATCTGCGATTGTTGCCGTCTGTTCGCAGGTATGGATGTATGTGTCCTGGATGCTTCAGCTCAACTGCGGCATTTCGGTTCATCCCACAATCTGACGGACGATCGGCATCAGGGCACGAGACATGCGCCAGGCACCCAGGTCGTTGGGATGGCTGGCATCGGTGGTGCCTTCGCCATCGGCACCGTACCAATCCTCGTGGAACCCCACATGCAAGCCGGTCATGCCCTCCTGGCGCAGGGTGTCGATCACCATATCAAGGGCCCGGTTCTTGGCTCGGTGCGCCGCATCCCGTTGGGGCATGAAAGCGGCATCGCCGAACACCCGGTCGCCCAGTAGCAGGATCGAGGTCTGCTCTTGGCCGGCACGTACCGTGCGCAGGAAGGGCGGCAATCGCTCCAGGAGTTCGGTATCACTGTTGTTGGGTAGCACATCGACAATGAACAGACAGGGATCCAGACGTCCCAGGGCATCGGCTACGGCTTGTTCACACCACGCCCGACCGCAGAAGCCAAGATTGAATACATCGCGATCCAGGAGTCGACCCAGTTGGGCGGCATGGGACAGACCGGGCCGACTAACGCCAGAGCCATGCACTATCGACGTGCCATAGTAGGCGATCGGGCGTCGAGGATCAG
This sequence comes from Planctomycetota bacterium, assembly GCA_007131555.1. Taxonomy (GTDB): domain Bacteria; phylum Planctomycetota; class UBA11346; order UBA11346; family UBA11346; genus SLQH01. The sequence continues at coordinate 2,751 of SLQH01000008.1, forward strand.
GGGTCACCGCCTCAATGGATTCGCGCGCCCCGACCTCCAAGCTCAGGGTCTGTCGCATCAAGGGGAGATAGAAACGGTATATGCGCTCGCCGCCATCAAGCGCCAGATTATTGATCTTGCCTTCGCCATATGAATGGTCGCAGGGGGTGCAGCAGCCAACCCAGTGCCAGACTCCTGCGTGATCACGACCATAGCAATCTATACCGCCCCGAGCGCGGTCCGTCATGTTGGATTCCCGTTTGTCTGTTGACCCCATGCGCCATCGTACAAAAAGATCGGTCGCCGTGCTCCGTAGATCGACATATTGTCCTGCGGCACAGGTTGACAGGCTCCATAGCTCCGGGCTCACAAGATCACGCATGGTCACTGGAAAGCGATCATAGGGCTGATCGCGCACCTCGTCATTCCAGGCCTGGCCGCGCAGACCAAGGGTCCCCGCATCATGCCATGTCACACCAGCATAGGGATCATCCATGGTATTCTCCTGTTGTTGTCGAGTATTGCCCAGCGGCACTTGCAATTGATCGTGTTCTCATGGTCATTATCAGCATCATGTGGACTCTGACAACCCTGCCCCTCCGCAGGCTTGCCCTCAATGCGGACAGGTTAGCGTGCGGAACGATTGCATATCAACATTATTGATAATGACAGGACAGCATTCGTCGGTTTCATATCAGACAGGAACCTGTGTATGGGAATCTTTCAAAGACAGGAAGTAACTACGCATCATAGGCATGACTGAACATTGACCAGTGCACGTAGTCTAAGAGACACTGTGTGTTCTTAGGGCAATTCCATTGACCGTCTATTCTCCTGCTGGTTCCGGCTTCCGGTCCATCGGTAGGCAGATGATGGCGGCGCATCCGGGTTGGGCGTCTTCCAGGCGCAGGTGGCCGCCGTGGGCTTGAGCCAGGGCCTGCACGAGATGTAGTCCCAAGCCTAGTCCGGGGCGGTGGTCGTGGCCTGGGGCTCGTCGCCAGGGGCGCAGGACGCGCCGGCGGTGATGATGGTCAATGCCGGGACCGGTGTCGATCACCGCGATCTCCAAGGAGCGTTCTCGGCGCTGTACGCGTAGGCGCACTGTAGCACCGGGGGCGTACTTGCGGGCATTGTCAAAGAGGTTGTCGAGCATGCGGCGCAGGGCTTCAGGGTCGGCGGTTGCTGCTGCGGCCGCTTCGTTGTCCAGATCCACGGCAGCGCTGGGCAGGCCAGCGGCGGCGGCAGCAGCGCGGCAGACTTCGGGCACCACTCCAGGGCGGGGGTGTACCTGCAGTTGGGCTCGCTGTAGGCGTGACTGGTCGAGGAGATTGTCCACCAGGCCCGACAGGCGCCGCGATTCGTTGGCCATGGCCTGGTGGTAGCGGGTGAGGCGTTCGCCTCCGGTCACCACTCCGCCTTCGATGTTTTCCGTCAGGGCGCGCAGGGCCGCCGCTGGAGTGCGCAGTTCATGACTGGCGGCAGCTACGAAGGCCCGTTCGCGGGCCACCTGACGCATGCTGCGCCACAGCAAGACAGCACTCAGCAGAGCGGCCAGCACCGCCAACAACACTGCCGTCAGCCAGGCGTGGCGGACCTGGGCGGTGCCGGCCAGGGTGTCGGCCAGGGCCGGAGTCCACTGCCAGCGCAGACCCAGCAGGGGACACTCCAGGTGCTGCCGGGAAAAGGTTGCAGGAAGGCGTTGTCCGGTCCACAAGGGTTCATCTGATGTCGCGTGGGGTGGCTGTACGCAGACGGTCAACTGCGGATGGAGTTGTTCGGCCTGGGCCTGGGCCTGATCACGCAGATGCTCTTGGCGCAGGGCTGCGGCCAGTACCAGGATCTGTCCTTGGGTGTCTTCCACCCGGCGGAGCAGGAGCAGGCGTCCTGCTATCGGAGCTATGGCCATGCGCCCAGCATGCAGGGTCGGTTCCCCGGCAAATACCCGCGAGACCCGTGGCAGCTGAGCGGCCATGTCAGCGTGCCGCTGGGCCAGGTTCTGCTCGGCCCAGCGCAGGAATTCGTGCAGTTCTTGACTGACGGGGCCGCCGCGCAGCTGGAGGAGCTGGGCCTCGGCCTCGCCGTGGCGCCGGTGGGGGCTGCTGACCCCATTGGCGCTGATCACCACCCATCCCACCAGCAGGGGGTCTTCCTCAAGGCTGCGCAGGCTCATGGCATCAAGTGCGTCCAAGGCCGGGGATCGTTCTTCCTCACGCTGCAGGGTGCGTAGCAGGGGCTGACGCAGTTCGTCAAGCAGGCGTTCCAAATGGCGCTGTACCACCTCGTCGCGATGTTGTCGCTGGCCCTGAGCGGCAGTCCACAAGAGGGCGGCCAGGGTGGCAATGGCCAGGAGCAGCAACAGCCAGAAACGCCGGTCAATCATCTGCGGTATCCAGGCGGTATCCGCCGCCCCGCACGGTCACCAGATGTACTGCTGCCGGCCCCAGTTTGCGGCGCAGGCCGGCCACGCACATGTCCACCGCTCGGGTGGGGCCGGCTGGGCCATGGGCAAAGCCCCAGATGCCGGACAGTAATTCCTGACGGGTCACAGTGCGACCGCGCTGTCGCCAGCACCAGCGCAGCAAGGCGTATTCGTGGTCGCTCAGGGCAACTCCGTCCACGGTTCGTGCGTCCAGATCGATATCCACTCCAGCCAAGCGAAAGCGGCTGCATTCTTCATGGGGCAGACGACGCAGCAGGGCGCTGACTCGGGCCACCAGCTCCCGTGGGCTGAAGGGTTTGGCCAGATAATCGTCGGCCCCTTGTTCCAGGCCCTGGCAACGAGCGTTTTCATCACAGCGTGCCGAGAGCACCAGTACCGGGGTTTTCCAGCCGGCCTGGCGGCGACGTTGCAGCCAGGCTACGCCCTCGCCGTCAGGCAGCATGCGGTCGAGGACCACCGCCGCTGGCACCTCTGCTTGCAGGTGCCGATCGGCGGTGGCCAGATCGCTGGCCGCCAGCGGTCGCATGCCGGCGTCTTCCAGGGCATCGACAATGGCCATGGCAATGGCCGCTTCGTCTTCGATGATCAGTACACAGGGCTGCATGCATCGTATCCTATTGCACTTCGTACACCACACCATCGAGGAGTAGGCGTAGCTGGCCTTCGATGCCCAGCAATTCGCGCTTGGGGCTTTTCAGGAGGCGGCTGACCAGATCCTCCCAGCCCTCGCCCTGGCGTTGTATCTGGGTCACTGGGCGTTGGGGAGGCTCTTCGCCGGCTACGGCCGCTACCGCCTGTTCAGCGACCAAGTCTCCGTCGATCCACCAGGTGTCCTGGCGGATGGCAGTGGCGCCGGCAAAGTTGCGTACGCCATCGCTGATGTCCCGATCCTGGCCATCGCTGGCCATCACCCGCTGGCGCTGGGAATCCGCCTCCACCGCCCGTCGCCAATCCACCGCCTGTTCCACCGCCCGCTGTCCTGAGCGATGGGCGAAGCTCCGGACCTGCTGGTCATAGTCTTCAACCGCCATGGTGGCCGCGGCGCCGTCATTAAAGGCCGATACTGAGGACATATTATTGGTGGTCACCACCCCGTAACGGTAGAGCAGGCGGTTGCCAGCCTGCGACTCTTCATTGGTGAAGACGCGGTTCTCCATACGGCTGGTGCCTTCCAGGCGGGCGATGGCGCGGGTGGCCCAGAGGCGGCGAATGAGGGCATGAGCGGGAGGGCTGTGCTCGGGCAATGCGATCTGTAGCGAGCCGCGCTCGTTGATGGCCCCGCCGACTCGTTCGTTGATGCGCAGGGTGATGGGGCCTGGCTGGCGGTAGCGGGCCAATAGCACCCGCACCTGGCCATCGTGGAGGTCGCCGATGGCATCCATGGCCGGTTCGGCTTGCAGCAGGCGGCCACCTACCGCGCTCAGGCTCAGCCCCCGGGCCACCGGATGGCTCAGCTGCGACAGGAGGGAGGCCACTCCTGTGCGGACATCGTCATTGGGAGCGATATAGCTGCTGCTGCCACCGTGGGTACTGGCCAGGGCATCCAACAAGGGAGCGTTTACGTCGTGCCCCAGGCCGATGGTGTGGATGCTCACCGCGCCCCCATCGTAGGCACTGGCCACTGCCTGACGCATGCCCTGCTCGCTGGTGATGCCCCGATTGGGCAGGCCATCGGTGAATAGGACGATGGTATCCACCACCAAGCCCTTGTGGGCAGGCAGCAGCAAGGCATCGCTGATGTTGGTCAGTCCGCCAGCTTGCAGACTGTCGATGAGTGCTGCCAGGGACTGGTCTTCGCTGACCGGGTGATGCGTGACCTCGTGATTGAAGCTGATCAATTCAAAATGATCCTGGGGCTGCAAGCCTGCCACTGCATCATGGAGAGCACGTTTGGCCTGGGCCAGCTTCTCGCCCCTCATCGAGCCGGATACATCCATGGCAAAGGCGATGTTCAGGGGATCCCTCTGGCCGGCAGCGCGACCGGCGAGGGCGATCAGCAGAAAGCCGTCTTCGTCACCGCTGGGAGCTACCGCCAGGCTGGCTGCCGCCACCTGTCCTGGTTGGGGATTGAGCGGCAGCACCAGCAGCGGCGTGTCCGGTAAGGGTGAGGATGGAGTCCCCAG
>SLQH01000268.1 GCA_007131555.1 Planctomycetota bacterium
CTATCTGATGGCCGAGGAGACCGGCTCCGAGCTGGTGCAGCAGATCTACAAGGAAAAGCTGCGCTACAATGCCCGCATGTATCTGAGTCTCGGCAACGGCGAGTGGGACAGCGAAAGCTATCATTCCCACACCATGGCCGCCTATATGAACCTGTACGATTTCGCCCAGGATCCTGAGGTGCGGATGCTGGCCAAGGGCATCCTTGACTACTTCTCGGCCGCCGCCGCCCTCAAGTACTTCCGAGGCCTGCACATCGGGCCGATCAAGCGCGACTACGGTAACGTCACGCCCTTCCCCAGTCCGGCCGATGTCACCTGGCTGTGGGCTGGCGACACCACCCTGGCCAATGAGCAACCTGATTACGATCAAGGACACTTTGTGTCCACCAACTACCGTCCGCCGGCGGCGGTGGTGGCCCTAGCCCAGAATCGCATCGACGGTCCGGTTGAGTTCCTCAACAGCAAGCCCCCCTATCAACTCTGGCTGCCCGGTAACGACGAGGCACCGCAATACCATGAAACCATCTATGTCGCCAACACCTACAAGATGGGCTCCCTGCGCGAAGGTGGCGGCTGGGACGTCAACGGCTGCAAGATCGCTGTCAGCGATGGTCAGGGTGGGGCCCGCTTCTTCATCCCCTCGACCCAGGAACGTGGCAACATCTGCACCAATGCCCGCCGCGATGAACGCTTCGCCCAGCACCGCAACGCCCTGGTGGTACTCAAGCGGGCGGCGCGGGGCACTCCGCAGTGGAACTTCGTGGTGCCCGATGATGTCCACATCGAACAAGAGGGCGGCGTCACCTTCCTGCGCTTTGCCGAGACCTGGGCCGCGATCCATCCGATCAACGCCACCATCAGCGGTCTGGATCGGGGCCGGCTCGGGCGGTTCCAGAACGTCCAGCGGGCCGGCAATCTGGCCATCCTGGCCGGCGAGGCCACGGATGCGGTCACCGGCATGGCCATTGAGATGGGCGAAGAAGCCAGCCATGGCGACTTTGCCTCCTTCAAACGCCAGGTCCTGGAACAGGCCCAGGTGGACATCAGTGGCCTGGCTGATGGCCGGGTGGACTTCACCGCTGCCAGCGGGGCCCAGGCCGGCCTGACCTGGACCGGTGGCAACAACCTGGAGATCCGTCGCGGCGGCGCAATCCACAGCTTGGCAGACCATCGCGACGTCTACCGGACGGTTGATGGCGAGGTGCTCTCCCTGGGCTGGAAGGAAGGCATCCTGCGGGTCAATGCTGGCGGCCACAGCTTCACCGGCACCTTCGACTACGACACCGGCACCTACAGTTCGACCCAGACCCTGGCTGAGTAAGGACCGTGTCGCGCCAGCCGCTGCGCTGCTGGATGCAGGAGCGGGTCAGATGGGCGGTGCCGGCCATCGGCAGCGAGGGCTGTAGCGTCATCGCTGCCCGAATGCAGGCCGCACGGCAGGCGGATGGCGGCTTCAGCGGCCGGGCCGGAGCCAGCGACCTCTACTACTCGGTCTTCGCCGCCGGGATCCTGCGGGCCGTGGACGATCCTGACACCATCCGCACCCAACCGGCCTACCTGGCGGCCCAGGGTGATGGGGCCGAGTGCGACCTGGTCCACCTTGCCTGTCTGGCCCGGCTACGGGCCGAGGCCGGTCTTGATGATCCGGTCGTCACCCAAGCCATCGCTGCCCAGCTGCACGGCTACGCCTACCCCGCTGGTGGCTTCAGCCAGACCCCCAACCCCGATCATGCCACCGCCTACGGCAGCTATCTGGCCTTCGCCGCGTACCAGGATCTCGGCCTTGAACTGCCTGATCGTGATGGATTGATGGCCGCCATTGAGGGCTGTCGCAGCAGCGATGGCGCCTATGCCAACGAGCCCGACCAGGAGCATGGCCTGACGGCCATCACCGCCGGGATCGTGGCCCTGCGCTGCCATTGCGGGCTGCCAATTGAGGCCGCCACCCGTGACTGGATCATGGCCAGAGCTCATCGCCAGGGCGGCTTCATGGCCTCACCCCTGGTACCGGTCCCCGACCTGCTGTCCACCGCTACCGCCCTCACCGCCCTGGCTCATCTCGAGGCCGACCTGGGTCCGCTCACCCAGCCCTGCTTGATGTTCCTCGACGCCCTGTGGGACAGCCGCGGCGGCTTTCGCCCCCACGCCTTCGAGTCCGCCGTGGACAGCGAATACACCTGGTACGGGATGCTCTGCCTGGGGATTCTCTTGGGACCGGACCCAGAGCATCAGGCCCCAACCTGATGCTCTGGTCATGACAGAGAGAATGACGTCGACCACATCAGATAGCCCACCACCGACAGCAAGGCCAGCACGGGCAGAGCGCACCAGCAGACGACAGGTGGCCGTGACCAGTGCAAAGTCGTCAGCAACCAGCCAATCAGCAGAAAACTTCCCAAACCACCGTCATCGGGGAGGATGTCTCCGACATCGGCCAGAGGGTCCGACTTGCGGCAGCGCTTATCTCCATCGTAGAAGACATACAGCAGCACAAGGCCACACAGCACCGCCGACCAGACACACAGATGATATCCAAAGCGGGCCATTTCACCTGCGTTTATAGCCCCCGGCCAGCCCCGTTCAAGCCTGGCCGATATCCTCCAGCAACGCGCTGAACCAGGGAGCATCGACAGTGAAGGGCTTGCCGCCCTTGATGCGTGGGAACTCGATGGCCCGCAGGCGACCACCCTGATCCTCGTCGTGGCCGATCACGCCGCTTTCCCGGCGCAGGCCGCAGTCCACCGCCAGGTCGGTGCAGCTCTTGATCAGGCGCAGGTCCTCGGCGTTGGCCGGGGCGCTGCGGGCGAAGTAGCCGGACTTCTGCACCAGCACCTTGCCGGCCCCGATAAGCTGGGCGAACTGCTTGGCGAAGTACTGGCCCGGATTGACGGCGTCGAGCTTGACGTGCCCGAAGGCATCGCGCGGGACCTCCTGGCCGTCGGCCTCCATGGCCCGGACGATGTCGGCCACCCCGGCCCCCTCGGCGATGAAGATGTTGACACAGTCGCGCTCATCCATGATGGCCCGCAGGCGCTGGGCCTCGGCCGGGATGTCGATGGGGCGTTCGGGGATGTAGACCCCGTGGACGTCCTGCTCGGCCAGGCCGAAGGGCAGGCCGGGGCAGAAGGCCCGCCCGGCCAGCAGCTCACGGTAGGCACGGGCGGTGGCCGCGGTCAGCCAACCGCAATCGCGGCCCATCACCTCATGGACGATGAGCATGCGGGGATTGGCGCTGTGCTCGCTGACCACGTTGGCGAAGTAGCGCGCCCCCTGCTCGGCGGCGGTCCAGGCGCCCAGGCTCTGACGGATTGGATAGACGTCGTTGTCGATGGTCTTGGGCAGGCCGACCACGGTCAGCTGATAGTCATGCTGCTTGAGGTAGGCGGCGAGGTCGGCGGCGGTGGTATTGGTATCATCGCCACCGATGGTGTGCAGCACGTCGACGCCATCGGCCTCCAGACGCTCAGCCGCCACCTGGAGGGGCTCCTGGTCAGCACCGACCAGGCCGCGCTTGCGGCAGTCGGCAACGTTGGTGAGCTTGACCCGGCTGTTGCCGATGGGGCTGCCACCATGGCGATGCAGCAGCCCGGCCTGGGCCCGCATCTGGGCATCGATGACGATCCGCTCACCGCGCAGCAAGCCCTGATAGCCGCTGCGATAGGCGATGATCTCGACCTCCGGGGCGATCTCGGTGTAGCGCTCGATCAGGCCGCCGACGGCGGACGACAAACAGGGAGCGAGGCCCCCGGCGGTAAGCATGGCAACGCGGCGGACGGTCATGGCTGAGCTCCTTGTCTGTGGCGGTGGCGCGGCCAGACCCAGCACGGATCCGGCCGCCGCCTTGAATAACGCCGGTCGCAGGCGACACCAGCGGCAATCAGCCGGGGTCAGGCGTCACCGCTCTGCCCTCCCGTTGGCAACCTGACGATCACGTGAACATGTTCTCACAAAGACACAAAGAGCACGGAGGAAGCATGAACCTCAATCCGGCTATAGGCTTTAGGCTGGAGGCTTTAGGGCTGCTCTACAAGGCGATTTAGACAGATTCAGGCTTTAACCCCAGAAGGCGAACCGATTGTATCTGCGTATATCCGCTTGAGAAGCAACCCTACAGCCTAAAGTCCATAGCCTAACTGCCGTTTTCAGGGTGATTCCCAGACGGTGGGCAACACAGGGGCCGGAAGACGCCCGCATAAGAGGCATCGACCGGTCTTCAGGACTGTAGACAGGCTTTCCCTCCGTGACTTCGTGCCTGAGTGAGAAAGAGCATGTCTGAACAATGCGATGGGAACGGGAGGGCCGAACGGTTACGGTCAGCCGGGGTCGGGCGGGACGTGGTCATCACCGCTGCGGCGCACCAGGTACAGACCCAGGGCCAGGGCCAGGAACAGCACCGCCAAGCTGATCACCGCCAGCGGCGACATGTCCGCGAAGTCGAGGATGATGGCCTTGCGGGCCAGGGCGATCATGGCCACGACGATCACGAAGTCGACGTGCAGATGCTGATCCTGGAGGTAGAGCTTGATGGTGTGCAGCAGTTCCAGGGCGATCAGGACCATGAACAACTGGCCCAAAACCACCGAGATCCCAGCCTCGGCCGGATTCCAGAAGAAGCTCCAGCAGTCGACCGTGACCTGGACCAGGGCGGCGATGATGACCGCCCCCAGCAAGGCCACCAGGACCCACACCACCATCCGCTCGAACAGCCACAGTCGATGCATGGCCTGTACTGTGCCCGGTTGGAGGCCTGCGGCAAGCCCCCGCCGACAGCGACGACGAAATCCCTTGGCAGGACGATGACAGGCGGCACCATACCATCCCGCAGGAGAGCCTCCCATGCATGACCACTTCCAGGCGCTGCTTGATCTGCACGAGGTCAACGCCCAGCGCCAGCGTCTGATCAAGCAACGCCAGGGCCGTGAACAAGCCCTGGCTGAAGCCCAGCAACGTCACAATGCCGCCCAGGCCGCCGCCGATGAGGCGCGCAACAAAGTCGCCAATACCGATGCGCTCATCCGTCAGTACCAGGCTGATGTCGAACGCTGTGTCGCCACCATGGCCTCATTGCGCGAACAGCAGATGAGCGCCAAGACCAACAAGGAATATCTGTCGATCATCAATGGCATCGAAGAGGTCAAGTCTGAGCGCAGCCTGCGTGAGCAGAGTCTCGAATCCCTGCAAAGCAAGGTCAACAATCTCCAGGAAGAGGCCAAGGCCCTGCAACAGGTGGCTGATGAACTCGCATCAGCAGTGACCGAGGCCCAGGCGGCCATCGACCTCGCCACCGACAGCGATGATGGCGAAGCCGCCTTGCAGCGCATCTACGACGAGAAGAAGGTCGCCGTAGACGCCAAGATCCTGGAGCACTACGAACGGCTGATCGCGGCCAACCATCCCATGCCGCTGATGCGAGTCGACCCGGTCAGCCGGGCAACCCCCTTGGGCACCATCATCAGCCACAACCACCTGGAACAGATCCGCATCGGCCGGATGATCACCGAGGCCACCAACAACGCCATTCTCTACCTCGACGAATAAGGGCGATGGACGAGCGCAGCCTGTCGGTCTCGGCCCTGACCCGGGTCCTGAGCATGGCCGTCGAACAGATCGGCCCGGTGCGGGTGCGTGGCGAACTGAGCCAGTGTCGGGTATCGGCCAATGGTCATCTCTATGCCACCCTCAAGGATGAGCAGGCCCTCATCAATCTGGTGATGTGGCGCAGCACCCTGCGACGGCAGGCCCAAGCACCCCGCGAAGGCGATGTGGTAGAGGTGCGCGGCAGCGTTGAAATATATCCGCCCCGCGGCTCCTACCAACTGGTCGCCAGCCGCATCACCCCGGCCGGCAGTGGCGATCTGGCAGCCCGCCTTGAGGCGCTCAAACAAGGTCTGCTGGCTGAAGGCCTGTTTGATGAAGACCGCAAACAGCCCCTGCCCTTCCTGCCCCGAGCGGTCGGCATCGCCACTGCAGCCGGCTCAGCGGCCCTGGCCGACATCATCGACTCCATCCGCCGCCGATTCCCGGCCATGCCCATCGTCCACGCCCCCTGTCCGGTACAGGGCGCCCAGGCCGAAGCCGGAATCATCGCCGCCCTGGCCCGTCTTGATGCCCATCCTGACGTCGACGTGATCATCGTCGGTCGGGGCGGAGGCAGCCTGGAGGACCTCTGGGCCTTCAATCTTGAAGGCGTCGTACGGGCCATCGCCGCCTGCCGTCATCCGGTGATCAGTGCCGTCGGCCATGAGACCGATCTCACCCTGGCAGACCTGGTCGCAGACTGCCGGGCCAAGACCCCGACCGAGGCCGGCTGCCTGGTGGTGCCGGAGCGCACGGCCTGCGACCAGATCCTGAATGATCACCGACGCCGCCTCAATCGGGCCATCGATGCCCTCGTGGACCAGCACCGCCAGCGCCTGGAGGCCCTGGCCACCCATCGCGCCCTGGTCTGGCCACAGCAGATCGTCAACCGTCACCGTCAACGCCTTGATGATCTCCACCACGGCCTCGACAGCGCCCTCGAACAGGCGCTGCGCACGCAGCGCGAACGTCTCGACCGCACTCAGCGGGCCTTGCACCTGCTCTATCCCGGACGACGTCTGCGTGTGGCCCGCGAAGCCACGACCCAATTGCAGCTGCGCCTCAACCGGGCCGCCAATGCTCATCTGATCGCCGGCCAACAACGCCTACGGGCCCTCGTCGGCCGCCTTGATGCCCTCTCCCCCCTGGCCGTGATCGCCCGCGGCTACAGCCTGATCCTCAACGAAGACGGCAGCGTGGTCACAAGCCATGATCAGGTCCAGACCGGACAGACCCTGCGCTGTCGACTCAGCGACGGCTGGATCGACACCCAGGTGACCGGCCAACAAGCAGAGCGCCTGGGCGAAGCCCGGATACTCTACGACCCCAATCCATCATCATAGCCACAAGAGCGCACGCACCGTGGCAATGCCCTTGGTCAAGAGGCGGAGCTGGATTGCGCCTCGGCGAGTCCTCTGCGGGCCAGGACCACGATGGCCAGACCGCCGCCGATGGTACCGATGGCTTCACCGACCACCCACCACCAGGGAAGACCGGCCATCAGCTCGAAGATGGTCACCGCCACCCCGAAGGACAACCACAACCAACCAAGCAGCTGGGCCAGGTCCAGACGCCGGGCCAGATCACGGGCGGCAAACAGGCACAACAGCCCATGCATGACGTACAGGGCAGAAGCACTGCGGATCAGATAATCGACAATCGGGGCCGCAG
>SLQH01000211.1 GCA_007131555.1 Planctomycetota bacterium
GGTTCGGCGAAAGCATGGCATCCACGCGGAGGCACGCGGGCCAAGGCCCGGTGCTCCGTGGTGGGTTTGCGGCGGGCGGCGGTTTGGGGCAAGTTAGCCTAAAAACGGCAGTTAGGCGATTGACTTTTGGCCTTATGGTGGCTATTCAAGCGGATATATGCTTACAGAATCGGTTCACCTTCTGGGTGAAAGCCCGAATCTGTCTATATCGTCTTGCACAGCAACCCTATAGCCTCCAGCCGGATTGAGACCGCTGCGTCGCCTGGCTTGGCCTTTTCGGTCCCGATTCCGCCGACATTCTCCCTATAGCTACGGCTTCCTGCCGGAGCCCGGTCGCTGGCGGTTCATGGTCCGTTTGATGGTGCCGCTGGTGGCGGGGTCGCAGATGTCGACTGCTTGGCCGCTGCGTGGATCCACGCCGCTGACATGCATGGCGGTGGCCTCGGTGCCGGGGCTGGGCGTGAAGGCCTGGATGAGGTCGGTGTTGAGACGGGCCGCACCCAGACGGGTGGCGGCGCTGGCACCGGAGGCCCGACTGTCACCGGGATGTCCGGCGATCAGGTAGGGGATCAGCGGTGGGCTGCGTCCGGGCAGGCGGCGGCAGCGGGCCAGGAAGTCGAGGCAGACCTGCCAGGCCGGTTTGCGCATCAGATGCAGGACCCGGTCGTCGGCATGTTCGGGGGCGAATTTGAGGCGTCCCGGGCAGTGTCGACCAAGCAGGGCCTGGAGGACCGGATCGGGATCGCGCAGCAGCAGGTCATGGCGCAGGCCGGACTGGACGAAGACGTGTCGTACGGTCGGCAACGCCGCGATGGCGTTGAGCAGCTCAACCAGGGCCTGACCATTGCCGCGTAGTTGGGGGCAGGGCGTGGGCCATAGACAGTCGCGATCGGCACAGGCACCCTGACCCGTGTGCCAGCGCGGACAGCTATAGCCGTACATGTTGGCGGTGGGGCCACCAACATCGTCGATGGTGCCGGTGAAGCCGGGGTCGGTGCTCAGGCGCTGGGCCTCGGCGACCAGGCTGGCAGGGCTGCGCGAGGACACGATGCGGCCCTGATGGGCGCTGATGGCGCAAAAGGCACAGGATCCGGCACAGCCGCGATGGGCGGTCATCGACCAGCGCACGGTGGCCAGGGCCGGTACCCCCAAGGCGCTATGGGCCGGATGTTCGCGGCGGGTGAAGGGCAGGGCGTAGACCGCATCCAGGGCGGCGGTATCCAGGGGCAGGGCTGGCGGCTGCTGGACGATGCGACACCAGCCTTGATCCTGGACCAGGGGTCGGCCGCGGTAGGGGTCCTGGTGGCGCCGGATGATCTCGGCGGCCTCGGCAAAGCGTTGGCGATCGCCCTGGATGCTGTCCCAGCCCGGCAGGTCCAGGGCGGCGGTCGCGGATTCATCACGGCCCAGCCGGCGACAGGTGCCTGGGGTCGGCGGCAGGCAGCCCAGGTCATGGCCAGCCGCGAGATGTCGGGCGATGGTGACGATGGTCTGTTCAGCCATGCCGTAGACCAGCAGGTCGGCTTTGCTGTCGGCGAGGAGGCTGCGGCGCAGGGTCTGTTGCAGGCAGTCAAAATGGATGAAGCGGCGCAGGCTGGCTTCAATCCCGCCGATGATCAGGGCCAGGCCGGGAAAGACCTGACGGCACATGCTGCTATAGGCGATGGTGGCCCGGTCGGGTCGCCGCCGGGGCTGGCCGCCAGGGCTGTAGCGATCTTCACGGCGGCGCTTGCCGCTGGGCGTGTAGTGGTTGATCAGGGAATCAAGGGTGCCGGCGCTGATCCCGACACACAGCCTGGGTCGACCCATTGCCAACAGGTCTTCGGCCTGTTGTGGTTGGGCCACCACGCCGACTCGCAGGCCTTCAGCGGCCAGGACCCGAGCGATGATGGCGATGCCGAAGGCGGGGTGATCGACGTAGGCGTCTCCGCTGACCAGCAGGACATCCAGTTCGTCCCAGCCGTACCAGTCGCCCATTTCGGCACGGGTCATCGGCAGGGGCCGTGATGCGGACACGGTGTTGATCAGGAGGTCGCCAGATGATCGCGCAGGCGCTTGGCCAGGTCATCAGGCAAGAGATGGTAGGTGAACAGGACTTCCGGATTGAAACCGACCGCCACCAGATCATCCATGCCTTCGGCATAGATCCGTTCCTTCTCGGCCTCACTGACGGCAGCCTCCAGGCGGGTCCGTAAGGATTCGACGAAATCGGCGATCAGGTCATGGGTGTCGCGCGGATCGAAGTGGCTCATGGACTCTCCCCAGACGAGCGCTAGGAGCCTGTAAGGGATGGCGATCGAGCCTAACATAAGTGCATGTTCGGCGCAATCGCGGCCGAAAAGGCCACACCAGGTGACCTGTCAGCCCATCGCTTACAAGCTCGCAGACAATGATCGCCTGTCGGACAGGCGGTCAAGCGTGGCGGAGACGATCATCCACGCTGCAGGGCCACTGCGGCGACATGGCCGCCAAAGCCCAGGCTGATCTTCCACAGCCGCTGGGCGGAACTGTTGAGGGCGGCGGCCAGTTCCACCGCGCCGCTGGCCCCAAGGCAGTGGCCGATGGCCGGTTTGCACAGCCAACGAGGGGCCTTGGCCCAGGGTCCATCGTCAAGGCCGGCCTGCTCGAAGGCGTCTCCGTTGCGGGTCCCGGTGGCATGGGGGATGATGAGATCAGGCTCAGGGACCAAGGACCACAGGCGCTCCAGGCACTGTCGCAGTACGGCTCGGTCTTGACATTCGGTGGGATGTGAGGCGTCACCGAGGCGGACCCCGCCGACCAGGCGCCACGGCCCCGGCTGGGTGCTGAGCACCAGCAACCCGGCCCCTTCAGCCGGAGCGAAGCCGGTGGGATGGCCGGCAAAGGCCTGGGGAGCCTGCGAGCAGCGCACGCCCATGCGGTCAAAACCGGCCAACAGCAGGCCTTGCAAGCTGGCATCAACGGCTCCGGCCAGCGCCACGCCGCCACAGCGGTCGATGTGGTCAGCAGCGTTGATGATGCCGTAGAGTCCGGTTGAACAGGCGGCCACGGTGGCCAGGGGCTGGATCAGGCGCAGGCCCAGGGCCCGGGCCAGGCGGAGCGGAAAGGCTCCGGGCAGGGCCTCGGTCACCGCGTGGGGATGGAGTCGGTCGGCGGCCAGCAAGGCGGCGCTGTCACCCTTGCTGGGGCAGACCGCGATCATCGGCCAGGGTTCCTGCTCGCCGGTGCTCAGCGCCCTGAGATCAAGTCCGGACGCCGCCTGACAGGCCAGGGCCAGGGTCCGACCAGGCCCCTGGTCGGCAAGTCCTGGCACCTGCCCGCACCAGCCGTGGTGCGGATCATCACGGAGTCGACAATGGCCGCTGGCGCAAGCCGCAGCGGTGGCGGCGCTGTCCCCGGCACAGGAGACTGCCGACCAGCCATGGACCCAGACCTGATACCGACGATTGTCTGTCACGGCCACTATTTCCGGTCCCAGGTGGCTTAGGCAATCGCTAATGCGAGGACGCTTTGACAGGCCTGACAGTGGTGACGGCCGCGTTGCAGTCGTCACGATCGTAGGGCTGTACGCCGGCCTTGCATTGTCGCAGATCAGCGTATCTTGAGTCATCAAGAGCCACAGCGTCACAGCGCCCAGGAAGGGGTTGTTGACAGGCAGCACAGCGCTGCTCTACGCGTAGTGCTTATGTTGTACAGGCTCTCAGACATACACGGCAAACGGAGGTCGCAGATCATGCGCGCATTCATTTCTCTTCCCCTTCTCCTGTTGTGCTGGTTCCAGGTCCACTGTGCTCTGCTCAGTGGTGAGGATAGCCCGTACGTCATCCATGATCTGATAACGGAGATATGGGACCAGGTTCCCGAGGTCTCTGACTGGAACAATGTCTACGTCCATCAGTATTCCATGGATGCTGACGGCATAGTGTATCTGGTGGTTACAGATGGTGGGCGTTTTTGGGATGACGGACACGAGCAAAACGAAGAGCCCACCGAGATCGCGTTGCTTGGCCGCGACTACAGCGGCCATTGGGATAACCGTGGATGGCCTGATGAGATGGAAGAGGGCCGATTTGCCCTTGCCAACATTCTTGAGAGTGGTGAGGATTGGTATGGTGTGCATGTTGATTTGGTAGCCGGTCGATCCGGGCCGGTGTTGGTGTTCTTCGATGGGGGATCTGGTTTCCCTACCGTGGTGCCCCATGACGGGGACTGGGCGTTTGGCAATGTCCTGCTGGGGGAGCCAGATGTTCCCATGACCATATGGGGTGGTGATTGGGGCGCACCGCTATTGGCCGGTATGCGCTGGGATGACCCGATTCGGGGCATCCTGGTGGAGACCAGTGAGGAAGGAGCCGGACTGATCAATGTCTCTCTCGACTACGATGAGAGCCTCTATGGCGCATTCGCTGATCACGGCTTTGTCATTGATTCGGTGTCTCGCCATGAGGGTGTCGATTATATCGCCGGATTCATCGTGGCGGGGACCTTCTTTGATGGGGACGACTTGTTGCCAGAGATAGAGCCGGACGCCTTCGATCACTTCTTTGCCGTGCTTGATGGTAGTCACAGCGGCGTGGCCCTGATTCCAGAATTGCCGGAGACGGTGTCGTGGGAGGTTGATGGCACGACAGTCACAGCAGGCAGCGATGACTTTGAGGTTGATTATGTCTTCGCCGTTCCTCAAGGCTTGGTGCTGGTGATCGAGTATGAGAACGGAGACGATGATTTACTGGCTTCGTTTCTGTATCCCTTGGACAATGAGGGGCAGCTAGGCGATCCTGTGCGATTGGGAGAGGACTTGGACATCGAAGTGCGCGGGGTGACGTCGGTCGGCACCCTCTATGGTGTGTACACCCCCCATGATGACTCGGGCATCGAGCGGACCGGCGTCATCATTGACATCAGTGATCCCCAGGATCCCCAGTTGAGCTTTGGTCAGACTCTGTTGCCGGAAGGTCTTCAAGAATGGAGGACGTTCATGTCTGGTACCGAAGACGGCAGTGTCATTCTGGCCAATTGGGGACGAGAGCTGGTTGTCGAACGGGCCGAGGTATCGATCAGCGCCGATGACGGTACGACCTTGGTCCAAGATGGTGAACCGATCACCGTGACCCTGGAGCGGCATGATACGGCGATGCTGGGGCTGAAGGTCAACCTGCACGTGCCCGATGGCGTGTCGCTCGACACCACGCCCGACTGGCTTGGTTCGGTCGGCTCAAATGTGTATGAAATCGTCTTTCCGTCCTCATGGCTGAATCCAGACGGCAAGACCCGTACTATAGCGTTGAGTTATGAAAGCGGTGCCGGAACCCGTGATATCACCATCCAGCCCCCGCCTGCCGAATGGGCATGGTCAGCCATGTATGGCTATCGACCCAAGACTGGAGACGACACCGTGACCGTGACCCTGGAGGCCATTGAGCCGACTCCGGTTCTCAGCGTCGAACAGGAGTTTACCAACCAGTCGCCGGTTGAGGTGACGATCACCTTCTCGGAGCCGGTCTATGGTTTTGATCCGGCGGCACCGGGCAAGTTGGACTTGGTCAATGCGACCGTTGCATCGCATGATGTGCCAGATGGTCTGTTCGAGAGCTGGACCTTCGAAATCAGCCCGGAGGAGGAAGGCTCCGTGAGCGTACAGGTGCTCGCAGGCGCTACCACCAACGCAGGCGATATCGCATCGGTTGCCTCGAATGTCTTGACCTTCGTGTATGATACCACCCCGCCCCCCCAGCCGACGCCACCCATGCTTGAGGATGCAAGCGATAGCGGAACAAAGGGTGATGGCGTCACCAACGTCACCCAGCCGGAGATCATCGGGACCGTTGAGGAGCATGCGACGGCCATTCTGTTGATTGGTGAGACGCAAGAGGAGGTGGTTGCCGGAGCCGATGGTCATTATTCGTTTACGTTCTCGGATCCCTTGGCCGATGGCGAGTATATTCTCAGGGTAAGGGCACGTGATCGGGCTGGCAATATTTCTGAGGAGTGGTCTGATCCCTTTATGTTGACCATCAAGACCAGCACCGTCACCCCAACCCTGGCTTTGCATCCCGACAGCGACAGTGGCCAACGTGATGATGATGGTATCACCAATGTCACCGAACCGACGGTGAGGGGTACCGCTGAGACGGGTGCTTCGCTGAGCCTGCTAGTGGTGGAGACTGGCGATCAGTACCCTGTTCCCAACGTCGTTGAGGGCACGTGGAGCCTTGACCTGAATGAGTTCGCCGCCGACGGCGACTACACCCTGCGGGCCACCGCTACCGACCTTGCCGCCAACAGCGCCCAGGCCGAGATCACCATCACCATTGATACCGAGCAGCCGACCTTGAGCCATGCTGCTGATGGCAGCCTGACTGATGAGCATCCGTCTTTCACCCTGGTGGCCAGCGAGGCCTTGTACGGTCTGGTGGCAGGGGTCTTGACCATGGAGGATGCCGACGCCCAGCCGGTGGCCTTTTCAGTGAGCAGCGGCGAGGACGGTGATACCGAGTTTGTGGTGACTGCTACTGAAGCCCCATCTGTTGCCGGTCTGGTGACCTTGACGGTTGTCTCGCCAGGTGATGTGACTGATCTGGCCGGGAACGAACTGGCCGCGCCCTTGGCCTTCACCCTCATTTACGATGCCGATCCGGTAGAACTGGTCATCACTCCGGATGACGCTGAGCGCACCAATACTAATGAGACGACAGTCACCTTCACCTTCTCGGAAACGGTTGAGGGTTTTGACGCATCTGATGTCACCGTTGTAAATGCTGTAGCTGGGACCTTGGAAAACACTGATGTTGTGGATGATCTTCATGCTGTGTTCACAATGACCATCGACTTGAGCGCCAGCGACGACGGGCCGGTGACGGTGTCAGTGGCCGCTGCTGCGGCCACTGCTGTAGACGGTGGCAACCTCAGCCGTGAGGCCAGCGCCGTGGTGGCTACGGTTGACCGTAGCGGACCGGTATTGACGGCGCAATTGATCACCATCACTGGTCAGGCTCCACAAGGAACAGAGGCATTGGATCTGATTGATGGGGGCGGTCTGGGTTATGTCCTGACTGGCCCGGAAAGCCTCGACTACAATGACGAGACCCGCGTTTTCACCGTGATTGTTGAAGCAAGTCGTGAGGTGCTGCGTCTGCGTGCCTCCAGTGCAGCTGATCCAGATGGCAGCGTCATCATTGTCACCATTGATGCCCTGACCGAGTTGCTTGAAGATCCGAACTGAACCCCACTTACGGAGTCCCAACATGCGTACCTTGA
>SLQH01000409.1 GCA_007131555.1 Planctomycetota bacterium
CTCGACGACTTCACCGGCGAGCTTGTCGAACGCTTCGTGGCGGTGCCGGCCCAGGCCCTCAGGGCAGCCGATCCCAACCACCTCAATCTCGGCCTGCGCCTGGCCTGGATCGCCAGTGACCACCAGTACCGCATCGGCCACCATGTCGACGTGTTCTCGATCAACTGCTATGACATGGAACCCAATCTGGCCGTGGCCGATCAGATCCTGCAGCGCTGCAATGTCCCGGTGATGATCGGCGAATTCCATTTCGGCGCCCTTGACCGTGGCCTGCTGGGCACCGGCCTGCGCGCCGTCGCCAGCCAGGCCGATCGCGGTCATGCCTACCGCCGCTATGTCGAGGCGGCCGCCGCCCATCCGGCCCTGGTCGGCACCCATTATTTCCAGTGGCAGGACCAACCGGCCCTCGGACGCTTCGACGGTGAATGCTGGAACATCGGCCTGGTCGACATCTGTCAGCAGCCCTACCCGGAACTGGTGGCCGCCGCCACCGCCACCCACCAGCGCCTGTACGACATCATGACCGGCCAGCTGGAACCGGTCTCGGCCGCAGCGGTCGAAGTGCCCAAGATCGGCCTGTAGGCGATCGCGCCCAGGCCGCGATTGCCCGTCGCCATCCAGAGGATACGCTGCTCCTGGCCCAGCGCCTCGCGTCCGGGCCAGGAGGATGCGGACATGAACGCCGATGTGATCGCCCTGGCCCTGGCCGAGACCGCCCGCAAGCGCCGCTGGCTGTCACGGGTGGCAGCCGAACGCCTGGCCACCCTGGTGCGCGAGCGTGGCGTCAATGACATGCCGGGCCTGCGCCGCTGGCTGGAGGACGGTGACGGCCTGAGCCCGCATCTGGCCGGGCAGTTGGCCGGGGCCGTGGCACCACCGGAACTGCCCCCCTACGACCGCTGGCTGGCGATCAGCCATCTGGCCGATGGCGGCATGGGCTCGGTGTGGCTGGCCGCCGCCCCCGACAACAGCCTGGTCGTCATCAAGACCCTGCACCGCCAGCACCAGTCTCTGCTCAATCCCCGGCAGATGGAGGACTGCCAACGCCGCTTCGAACGCGAGGCCGCCATCACCCAGCACCTTGATCATCCCCATGTGGTGCGCTGCCTGGGGGCCGGAGCAGCCGGCGACGGCAGCATGTTCATGGCCCTGGAGTATGTCGACTCGGGCGATCTCAAGGAACTGGTCGAGGCCCGCAGCGGCCTGAGCGAGGGCCTGGCCCTGGCCATCGCCTATCAGGTGACCGAAGCCCTGGATGCCGCCGGGGCCGTCAACATGATCCACCGCGACCTCAAGCCGGCCAACATCTTCGTCTCATCGACCGGCCAGGCCAAGCTGGCCGACTTCGGCATCGCCCGGTCGACCGATGACGCCCGCACCATGCTGACCATGGAAGGAGCCCTGGTCGGCAGTCCTCACTACATGGCCCCGGAACAGGCCCTGGGAGCCGCCGACCTTGATGGCCGCATCGACATCTACGCCATGGGCTGCGTCCTGTACTTCAGCCTGGCCGCCGCCCCACCCTTCTCGGGAGCACTCCAGGACATCATCCACGCCCACTGCACAGCAGTGGTACCTGACATCGGCCAACTGCGCCCGGCCATCTCCCAGCAGACCCGACAGATCATCAGTCGGTGCATGGCCAAGGAGCGCGAGAAGCGCTACGCCAACCCGGCTGAACTGCGCGATGCCCTGGCCAACGCCCTGGTCCTGCTGGGGCTGACACCGGGCCAGATCGAGGAATCGACCCGACCCGATGATCTCGCGGCGCCTGGCGGTGAGGCCGACAGCGACCTGCCGACCATGGCCAGTGACTGGTCGGGCGGCACCGCCGCCACGATTGCCGCAGGGCCGACCCTGGCCACGGCTGTCGGGAGCGGAGTCCTGGATAGCGACATGACCGGGCTCACCCTGATCTCCGGCCAGGACATGGCCACCATGGCCGCCGATCTCATGCAGGAGCAGGCCAGCATGTCGTCGCTGGTGACCATGGCGATGCCGGCAGCCAGTACCGCCCCGCTGATCGAGGGCGATCTCGACACCGCCATGACGGCCCCCCATATCGCCCTGATCGGCAGCGGTCCGGGCGAACCCGATGCCGTCCTCCTATGGGCCCAGCCCGAACTGCTGCTGGGCAAGCTGCGCGAGGCCCCGATCGACCTGTGCCTGCGCAACTACCCGGTCCAGGAACGGCTTGACGAGTGCAAACGCATCAGCCGCAAACACCTGCTGCTGCGCTACGACCCCCTTGAGGACACGGTGGCGGTCTGCGACCAGGGCTCACCCAACGGCACCGACCTTGACGGCATCCGCATGATCCCCCAGGAGGTCTCGTGGCTGGAGACCGACGTCGAACATCTCCTCCTGCTGGCCGGGGTCCTGTCCCTGCGCCTGCGGGCCCTGCCCCGACGCGACCCGGTGGTGGCCGGGGCCAGGACCAGCGACTGCGCCCTGACCGGCGGCCACGGCGTGGATGCCCTGTGCATCACCCGTCCCGCCAATCGTCCGGAGATGGCTTACGCCATGGTCCTGCGCCGGATGTCGATTGGCGGGCCAGGAGCCGATCTGGTCATGGCCCGGGCCCGCAGCCGCAGCAGCGTTGACCTCGCCCGCCACCAAGACCGCTGGATCATCCGCCCAGATCCCACCGCCGCCTGGACCCCCCTGATCGCCGACAGCACCTGGGACTGCGGCGGCCTGCAACTACGCGCCGTCCCTGGCGATTACCGTCTGATTGATTGATTGAACGGTCAGCCAGCTCAACGATCATTACCCGTCTTTTACAGGATACCCTCTTTCAAGCGCCAGGCCAGATAGGCATCAATGAAGTCCTGGAGGTCGCCATCAAGCACCTTCTGGGCGTTGGCTTCCTTGTGGCGACTGCGCAGGTCGGTGATCATCTGCGATGGCTGTAGGACGTAGCTGCGGATCTGGTGACCCCAGCCGATGGTGCCGCGATCGCAGCCAAGGTCGCGCAGTTCGCTGAGGCGCTCGGCCTCTTTGAGCTGTTGCAGCTTGGCGCACATCATCTTCCAGGAGTTATGACGGTTCTGCTGCTGACTGCGTTCGGTCTGGGAACTGGTGACGATGCCGGTCGGGAGGTGGGTGATGCGCACCGCCGAGTCGGTCTTGTTGATATGCTGGCCGCCGGCCCCGGAGGCGCGGAAGGTGTCGATACGGAACTCCTTGTCGTCGATGGCGTCAAGATCGATCTCTTCGACATCATCCAGTTCCGGGGTCACTTCGACGGCCGCGAAACTGGTCTCGCGGGTGCCACCGGCGTTGAAGGGGCTCATCCGCACCAAGCGATGGGTGCCCATTTCGCTTTTGAGGTAGCCATAAGCCAGGGGTCCACGGATATGCAGGGTCGCCGAACGGATCCCGGCTTCGCTGGCCTCCTCAAGTTCGATGATCTGGCACTCATAGCCGGCCTTGGCGCAATAGGCGGCATACATGCGCACCATCATCTGGGCCCAGTCACAGGCATCGGTGCCACCGGCACCGGGCTTGATCGTCATGTAGATATTATGATTATCATACGGCCCGGACAGGGCCAGGGCGATCTCCAGCTGATCCATGCCGGCGGCAATGCGGACCAGTTCCTGATTGAGCTCGTCAAGGGTGGCGGTGTCTTCATCGGCGGCAGCCAGCTCGCGCAACTCAACACAGGCCGCCAGGGCCTCGCCCAGTTCGTCATGGGTCTCGACCGTGCTCTTGATGGCCTTGAGCTGGTCGATGACCGAACGGGCCCGGTCCTGGTCATCCCAGAAGCCCGGCATCGACATCGCCGCCTCCAGACGCTCGACCTCACGGCGCTTAGCGTCGATATCCAAGGTCCGTCCCAGACCAGCGAGACGCAGACCGAGATCATCGGAAGAGATGTCGTGATCACTCATGGTCGGGAAGTGTGCCCACATCCGCCGCCGGGCAAGCGGCGGGATCAGGAACCGGCCGCGGTGTCTGTGACCAGATCCCGCCGCAGGGCCTCCTCAAGGGCTGCCGTAAAGGAGGGACCGTTGTCGAAATCACGTCGATCATCGGACTGCTGACGGCCAAAGATGCCACATTCGATGAGATGATAGGTGATGGTGCCGACATCCTCACTCTTGATCAGCCCCCAGCTCCGCATGACATCAGCGGCTTGCAGGCCATAACGCTGCGCAGCCAGGCCCAGCACCCCCTCGACCAGCTGCTGGGCGGTGATATGCCGCTCTTCGCCTTCGGCCTCCTGCTTGCCCAGGGCCTGGGCAGCATGGCGCAGAGCTTCGCCGACGAAGGCGTAGGCCTCGACCGGATATTGGCCATGCGCGGCGGCCAGGGCGGTCAGTTCGCTGAAGGATCCCATAGCTGCATTGCATCATGAACCAGCCTGGGGGCAAGCCGCCAATGCCCAGCCTTGCCTGTCAACTGGAGACCGGCAGCATGGTGACATGGAACCGGCCACGATGGATATCGGACCTCCCCGCTACGATCGCTGGCGCATCGGCCTGGTCATTGCCCTGCTGACCGGCCTTGGCCTGTTGCTGTCGTGGCGGATCGTCAGCGGCATCGACCAGACCATGCGCGAGGATCTGCTGCTCAAGACCCAGCTGGCCGCCCAGATCCTGGATATGGAGGAGATTGCCCAGCTCACGGGGAGCAGTGATGACCTCCAATACCCCAGATATGCCCAGATCGTCGAACAGTTGATCGCCATCCGTGACACCCATCCCCGCTATCGTTTCGCCTACCTGATGGGCCGACGGGATGACGGCACGATCATCTTCCTGGCTGATGATGATATGCCTGGAACTGATGACGCCGTGCCGCCCGGCACCGTCTACGACGACGCCACCCCTGAACTGCGCCAGAGTTTCGATGACGGCCTGGGCTTTGTCGAAGGACCGGTGGCAGATGACTGGGGTGTCTTCATCAGCAGCATCCTGCCTCTGGACCATCCCGAGAATGGCCAGCCCATGGCGATCCTCGGCATCGATGTCGAAGCCGATACCTGGCGGGCTGAGATCGCTGCCAAGGCCGCCCTGCCCCTGGCCCTGATTGCCGGTCTGCTGGTCTGCGCGGCCGTGGTCGGAGTGATGATCATGCTACACCGGGCTGATGCCCGCGTCGCTGCCGAACATCGCTCCCTGCTGGAGACCACTGCCGAACTCAACCGCTACTTCACCTACAGCCTTGACCTGCTGTGCATCGCTGATCTTGAAGGGCGTTTCGTTCGCCTCAACCCGGCCTGGGAGAAGTTCTTGGGCTATCCGGTTGAGGATCTGCTCGGCCGCCAAC
This sequence comes from Planctomycetota bacterium, assembly GCA_007131555.1. Classification (GTDB taxonomy): domain Bacteria; phylum Planctomycetota; class UBA11346; order UBA11346; family UBA11346; genus SLQH01. The sequence goes on from SLQH01000409.1 coordinate 5,278, forward strand.
TGCTGGACTTCGTGCTGCCTGACGATCATCAGGCGACCCGCGACACCATGGCCCAGCTGCTGGACGGCAGGCCGGTGGAGGACTTCGTCAACCGCTATCGCCACCAGGATGGCTCGCTGCGCTGGCTGCAGTGGCAGGCTCAGGCCCAGGACCAGCTCATCTATGCCATCGCCCATGACATCAGCGAGCAGCACCAGCATGAGCAGGAACTGATCGCCATCAATCAGGCCCTGGAGCAGGCCTCCGGCCAGGCCAAGGAACTGGCCGCCCAGGCGGCCATGGCCAGCATCGCCAAGAGCGAGTTCCTGGCCAACATGAGCCACGAGATCCGGACTCCGATGAACGGCATCATCGGCATGCTCAGCCTGTTGCTGGATACCGACCTCGAGCCCGATCAGCAGCGCTGCGCCACCACCGCCCGCGACAGCGCCTTGTCCCTGCTCGGCCTGCTCAACGACATCCTTGATGTATCAAAGATCGAAGCCGGGCGCATGGAGCTTGAGGAGGTCGATTTCGACCTCGGTGAACTGCTGGATGACCTCGCCGCAGTGATGGCGGCCCGGGCCCATCAAAAGAACCTTGAGCTGATCTGCGCCGCTGAACCAGCGGTCCGCATGCGCCTGCGCGGTGACCCTGGGCGCCTGCGTCAGATCCTCACCAATCTCCTCGGCAATGCCATCAAGTTCACCGCCTGCGGTGAGGTGTCGCTGCGCGTGGAATGTCTGGAGCAGGTGGCCGGCGGCAGCCGCCTGCGCTTCAGCGTCCGCGACACCGGCATCGGCATCCCGGCCGACAAGATCGACAGTCTGTTTGAGAAGTTCAATCAAATTGATGCCTCGACCAGCCGGCGCTATGGCGGCACCGGCCTGGGCCTGGCCATCGTCAAGGACCTGGCGGCATTGATGGGCGGCACCGTGGGAATCGACAGTCAGGTCGGGGTCGGCTCCTGCTTCTGGTGTGATCTGCCCCTGGCCCATCAGGCTGATACCAGCGGCAGCTGGCGTATCCCCCCAGCCGATCTGCACGGCATCCGGGCCCTGATCGTCGATGACAACAGCACCCACCGCGAGACCCTGGTCGAACGCCTGCTGGCCTGGGGCATGCGCCCTGAAGCCTGTGCCGAAGCCGGTACGGCCCTGGCCCGCCTCCGTCAGGCCGCCGAGGCTGGCGATCCCTTCACCCTGGCCATCATTGATGTCCAGATGCCGGCCACCGACGGCCTGGCCCTGGGGCGCACCATCCGCGCCGATGCCGGCCTCCATGCCACCCGCCTGGTGATGATGACCGCGATCGGCAACCGGGGCGATGTCCAGGCCCTGCGCGAGGCCGGTTTTGCCGGATACCTCAGCAAGCCGGCTCGTAACCATGAACTCAAGGGGGTGCTGTCGCTGGTGCTGGATGAGCGCAATGACAGCCATGGCATGACCACCCGACACGTGGTCCGAGAGCGTCTGGATCTCTTTGCCAGCCGCCCTGGGCCGGTTTTGGCAGTCGAGGACAACGCCACCAACCGTCAGGTCATCGGCGGACTGCTCACACGTTTCGGCATTGATGCCACGGTGGTCGACAGCGGCGAGGAGGCTCTGGCCATCCTGTGCCGTCAGCACTTCGCCGCCGTGTTGATGGACATCCAGATGCCGGGCATCGACGGCCTGGAGACCACCCGCCGCATCCGGGCCGACGAGGACGACGAGCACCATCTGCCGATCATCGCCATGACCGCCCACGCCATGAGCGGCGATCGGGCCCGCTGCCTGGAGGCCGGCATGGACGACTACCTGAGCAAGCCGATCAGCCCCCAGGATCTGGCTGAGGTCTTGGACCGCTGGCTACCGGGCGGCGACCGACCTACCACCACGACCATGATTCCGCCACCCATGCCAACGCCGGTCACGGTTCCGGCCTTCGACCATCAAGCCTTGCGTATCCGTTGTCTCAAGGATGA
>SLQH01000408.1 GCA_007131555.1 Planctomycetota bacterium
AGGCCATCAACGATCAGACGGCGGCCACCGCAGCCACGGCTGAAGACCTGGCCCTGGAGCCGTCCGACGATGCGGCAGCGGCTTCTGAAAGCGGTTTTATCCAGCAGCTGCGCAACGGTGGCGTGCCGATGGGCTTCCTGGTAGCCCTGGCCCTGGTCGGTATCGCCTTGATCATCGAGCGCCTGGCCAAGCTGAATCTCGGCAATATTGCCCCTGACGGCCTGGCTGCCGAGGCCGATGCCTTGTGGAACAACGGCGATCACGAAGGTGTCGCCCAGCTGGCCAAGACCAACACCTCGGCTCTGGCCCGGGTCCTGGCCTTCCTGGCCGAGAACCGTGAGGCCGACTATATTGCCCTCAACGAAGGGGCCGGCGAGATCGCCGCCCGCGAGATCCAGAAGCAGCAGCAGATGAACTACTGGCTGGCCGTGGTCGCCACCCTGTCGCCGCTGCTGGGCCTGCTCGGTACCGTGCTGGGCATGATCTCGGCCTTCGAGACCGTGGCCCTGGCTGGTGACATCGGCGACACCTCGATGGTCGCCGAGGGCATCTACATGGCCCTGTCGACCACCGCTGCCGGCCTCATCATCGCCATTCCCGCCCTCGGCTTCTTCCATTTCCTCAAGGGCCGGGCCAGCCAGCTGGCGCTTGAACTTGAGGACGCCAGCTCCCACCTGATCATCAAGTGGTTCGGCAAGGGTGCCGGCAAGGGGGCTTGAGCCATGCGCGCCAATCGTGAACCGGATTCGACACCGGGCATCATGATGGAGCCGATGATCGACTGCGTCTTCCTGCTCCTCATCTTCTTCCTGGTGTCGGCCACCATCCGCAAGCAGCATAGCGAACTGCCGATCGATCTGCCCGACATTGAGCAGACGGTCACGGTCAAGGATCCCGACGACGCCCTGATCATCAGCATCATGCCGTCGGAAGAACGGGGCTTCCACTACCGGATGACCACCGTCGGGGCGGCTCAGCGCTCTGCCGGCGGCTCGCGCGAGGATGTCACCCTGGGCGAGCTGATCAACGACCTGCGCCGGGCAGCCCACGAAAAGCCCGGCCGTAAGGTCCGCATCGACGCCGACAACGCCGTGCCCATGCACGTGGTCAGCCAGATCCTCGACCACTGTCTGATATATCGCCTGACCGACATCGGTCTGCGCACCCGCGATCCGGCTCGTAATTAACAACCCCTATCATCAGGGCGGCCCAGCGTGCCGCCTCTGTGAGGAGCCATCAGGCCATGCGACGCAAGCGCCCAACCGAGGATGACAGCCCTGCGATCATGATGGAACCGATGATCGACTGCGTCTTCCTGTTGTTGATCTTCTTCCTGGTAGCGGCCACCATCCGCAAGCAGCACAATGAGATCCCCATCCAGGTGCCGTCCTTCGGCAACACCATTGAGGCAGATGAAGAATACCTGCCGCCCCTGTATCTACGCTTGAGCATGCAGGCTGGGGTTGATGATGCCGGTCGTGTCAATGTTGATGTGGACAGTATCGCCCACTCCCTGCGCGAGGGGGTCCACGGAGAACCGCAGCAACTCAGTCGCGACGAACTGCTGGCGGCACTAGGCCAGGCTGGTCAGGACGGACGATCGCTGTTTCTTGAGACCAGTCGCAATATTCCCTACGGTGCCGTGGTGCAGACCATCGGCTTGTTGGAACTCTATGACATTCGGACCCTCGGCATGCGTTTCACCGATCGGTATAATCCGACGCTTTGAACCCGATTGGTTTCTGCCCAGGCAGCAAGGAATCACACCATGGCACGATTTTCCAATCCACTGATGAACTGGCTGGTCCCGGCTGCGGTGATAGTGGTCTCGATTCTGGTCTTTGCCACCTTCAGCGGTGGCGGTGACGGATTCGGCGCCAGCCCTCGCGACATCGAGCGGGTCACCGGCGCGATCCGTGAACGGATCCGCACCCGCTGGATGGTCCATGCCCGGCGGATGCGAGAAATCGCCGCCGAGATGGACGCCATCCGCCAGGAGCACTTTGACACCATCCGTGACGGAACCCTTGGTCAGGCCTATCTTGACACCTTCGTCACCATGGCCCGTGAAAACCATGCTCCGGTTGATCCCGAACTGTTGCGTTCCCTGCGTGACCCGGAGGTGGGCCTGTGGATGGTCTACGAGGCCACCAAGGCAGCCGAGGCCCAGATGACCAACTACTACCGCGATATCCGTGGGGCCCAGAATGCCATCACCCTGGAAGTGCCGGCGGTGGATGCCATCGGCTGGGTCAAGGTGGTCCAGCCGCGCCGCCTGGAACTGGAGCGGGAGGCGCTCGACCGGGAAACCATCAACAGCCACGGTCTGTTGGAGGCCTTTCGCCGCCAGGTCACGACCGGAGAGTCCGAGCTGGACGCCATGGTCCAACAGGCCGAACGGATTCTCGAACAGGCCCGCGAGGTCCAGGGCGAGGCTGACAGCGTGGGCATCACCATGCTGGCCCCTCCCGGTGGGGGCAGCACCGCTGGCGATACTCTGCGTCCGGATGAGTTGATGCCCTCCGAGGGCACCTCGGACGGCGGCTTCAACGCCACCCCGGGCCGGGTCATCGATGGTCGCGGTGAGCTCAACGATTGGATGTATCTTGACAAGTGGTATGTGATGGGCCCCTTCCCCAACCGCTTCCGTCAGAACATCGACGCCAGCTTTTTGCCTGAGACCGTCATTGATCTCGACAATGTCACCATCGGCATGGATGACCAGGAGATCCGCTGGCGCTACTGGGACACCAAGGCTTCTCGCATCGAACCGCATCACGCTCCGCGGGTCTGTGTCTACTATGGCTGGACCGAGGTCTGGATCGAAGAAGCCGGCACCTATTGGGTGGCCCTGGGCAGCGATGATTTCGGCAAGGTGTGGATCAATGGTGAACTGGTCTGGGAATCGGCCAGGGAGAACAAGACCTGGCGGGCCGACGAGCACATTGCCGAGTTCGAGTTCCGTCAAGGCCTCAACGAGATTCTGTTCCGCTGCGAAAACAACGGCGGCACCATGGGCTGGTCGGTAGTGATCGCTACCATGCCCAACGAGTGACACGGGGTCCCGAGCATCCGGGAACTCCGGAGCATGGGAGGGCTTCCATCATGGTCAGAATACCAGGACTCCAAGGAACCTGGACCATTCCCCTGCTGGCAGTGGTCTGCTCCATCTTGATCACGGTCTATTTCAGTGGTGACAGGTCCTCCTCTGGGCCCAGTCCGGCCAACATCGAACGTGTGACGACCCAGGTTCGTGAACGCTTGCGGGCCAGATGGCGTGATCATGTGCGGCAATTGGCCGCTCTCAATGCCGAGATGCAGCAGTTGCGCGAGGAGCGCTTGTCATTGTTGGATCAAGGTCTCTACAAGGAGACCTTCCTGGCGATTGCCGCCGAGACCCACAGCCCTGTCGATATCAGCCTGCTGGCGGCGGCGGGTGATCCAGAGGCCTCGTTGTGGACCGTGTTTGAGGCAGCCAAGGCGCTAGAGCTCCAGATGATCAACGCCTACCGCGACGTGCGGGCTGTCGACAATGCGATCCAGCTGGAGGTTCCAGCCGTTGATGCTGTGAGCTGGGTCAAGGTGGTGCCGCCTCGCCGTCGGGAACTGGACCGAGCTGAGCTTGATCGGCCGGTGATCAGCCGCCTTGACGAGTTGGACAGCTTTCGTCATCAGGTCCTCATCGGCGCTTCAGAACTTGATGCCATGGTTCAGCAGGGCGGTCGCATCCTGGACCGTCTGCGCGAGGGAGAGGGCACCCAACAAGGCGAGATCATTCATCTTGTCGGACGGCCCGGCGGCGGCAGCGATGCCGGCAACACCTTGCGCCCTAATGAACTGGACTTGTCAGATCCGGTGGGAGATGGCGGCTTTGAGGCCACTCCTGGCCGGGTCATCGATGGTCGCGGAGAGCGCAATGACTGGATGTATGTCGACAAGTGGTATGTGATGGGGCCGTTCCCCAACCAGTTCCGCACTCATCGCGACGCCAGTTTCCTGCCTGAAACGGTTGTCGATCTCGACAATGTCACCATCGGCATGGATGACCAGGAGATCCGCTGGCGCTATTGGGATGCCCAGGCGGTACGCATTGAACCGGCCTTTGCCCCACGCCAATGCGTCTATTACGCCTGGACCGAGGTCTGGATCGAAGAGGCCGGACGTTACTGGGTGGCGATGGGCAGCGATGATTTTGGCAAGGTGTGGATCAACGGCGATCTGGTCTGGACCTCCAGCTATCAGAACAAGACCTGGCGCGCCAACGAGCGCATGCAAGAAGTCGAACTGCGCCAGGGCCTCAACGAAATCCTGTTCCGCTGTGAAAACAACGGTGGTACCATGGGCTGGTCGGTGGTGATCGCTACCATGCCCAATCACTGAGACGGGCGAAATGGATCGCCATACAGCCCGACGCCAGTGCCGCTTGTGTGCACAGGTCTGGCAACCATATTGAGAGAATGACGTCAACATGTCGCAAGGAGTTACGATGTCGGTGTTCAGTACACGTGTGGGAATGATCCTGGTGGCCTGTCTGGCCGCCGTGTCCGGCAGTGAAGACCAGGTATGGAGCCAGTCCGTCACGGTGCGCTTATGGCAGGACCTTCCTTCGGAGGTCCTGATCGAGCTCAACACCCACCTGCCGACGGAATTGCGTTTTGCCTGGTATGTCGATCCGGCCCTTGATGCTGACCTCTATCCTGGGACCACCCTGGAGCTGGCAGACCAGAGCCTGTCAGAGGTGCTGGATGCCTATTGTGCAGCGGCGGGCCTGAACTGGCGTCGGCAAGGACGAGTGGCCTGGATCTATCGTGACCTGGACGATGCCCGGCTGCAAGAGCTGCGGCGTCGTCTGCATGGTGATGATCAGGCAGATCGCATCGCCGCCCGCAACGACCTGTTGGCCAACAATTCGCCGGCGTCGCTTGGCGTCCTGCTCCAGGCCTTGGCGGCAGAGGACGACCATCTGGCCACCATTGCCCTACAGGGCCTGCATGAGTTTCTGCACAGCAGCCCTGACTGGGGCCATGGTGTACGCGCCGGTTTCGCCCTGTTTGGAGACCCTGACTGGCGGCGCAACGCCGTGCAGCCGTTTCTGATGTATCACATGGATATACCCGCTCCCTGGGCGGCCCTGATGATCGCCGCAGAGGATCAAGCGGTAGCCGAGGCCATTGCCACGACCGTGACCCGCCATCAGGATGAGATCGGTCGTCATCTGGCTCTGGCCCTGGCGGCGGTGTGTGCTCGTCTGCCCCAGGCGGCAGAGATCGCCCTGGCCCCATGGCTTGACGCTGGTAGCGGTTGGCAGTGGAACTACATCAACGGTCGGGCCCGCGCTGCCCGTGCCCATGCCGGTCAGCAGGCTGATCAAGAAGAGTTGCCGCCACTCGCCGAGCAGCGCTCAGCCTTGACAGTGGCCATCTCGGCCATGGGCGAGGGGAATCGCAATGAACGCCGCCAGGCCCAACGCAATGCCGAGACCATCGTCAGGCGCATCGGTCGTCATGGCGATGCTGCAGCCCGTGACGCCTTGTTGTCGGTGGCCGTGGATGGCAATAATCCTGAATCCGTACGTCGTGCGGCCCTGGGGGCCCTTGCGGACCTTGCCGACAGCATATTGGTTGATCCCCTCATTGCTTTGCATGATCAGGTTGGAGCAGAATCAGCGGTAGCCCGGGCTGCTGTCGACGTGCTGCAGACAATTGATGATCCGCGGGCCCGGGATTTCTGCCTGCCGGCCTTGACCTCAGACATCGCTGGCCAGATCAGCCGACTGGACACCATCGGTGATGAAAACCAGCGCAACCGGCTGTTCGACAACATCCGTCGGCGCATGGAGGATGTCGGTGCCGCACGTGGGACCCTGCCGGTGACCATCCTGGGAGCCTTGCTGCGCGACAGCAACACCCCTCAGGATCTGCGTCGGGTGGCCTGCGATATCCTGGCCAATCATCGCCATCCCGACATGGTCGGTCCACTGGTGCATGCCTACAACCACGATGAGTGGCCTGACGTGCGCCGTAGTGCTGCGATGGCCCTTGGCCGGAGCCGCTTGCCGGCGGCCATTGAGGCCCTGCGGCAAGGTCTGGCTGACAGGGACAGTCTGATTGCTCGACAGTCGGCAGCCCAGGCCTTGGCGCTGTCTCGTCATCCAGACAGCTTTGATGTTTTGGTCCCCATGATCGAGGGGATCGAACGCAGCGCTGAGCGCATTGTTCTGATACAGAATCTGGGCATCACCCGCAATCCGAAGGCCGCCGATCTGCTCATCGCCATCCTGAACGATGTCGAGCGGGCGATTGCCGACCGCCTGGCGGCAGCCAGTGCTCTATCCCTGGTGCCGACTGCCCCGGCCCGCGCTGCTCTGGTGGAGATCATCAAGGGAGACCATGATCTTCATCTGCAACGCCAGACCATGGACGCCTTGACTCCGCGTACCCAGGCTGACGTGCCGATCTTCACGCCCTTGCTGGTTGAACTGCTGGAGAGCCGGCCTCGCCAGGAGCTGTTGCGCATGGTCGTCAGCCATCTGCGGCGCTGCATGGTGGGCCTGCCCCCAGGAGACCCCCGCAAGGCACTCATTGAAGGCCGGGTGCTGGAACTGGTGTCTGATCACAATGCCGACAACAATGCCCGCCGTGAAGGCCTTGACGTGTTCCAGTACAGCGAAGAACCGGCGATTGTGGCCGATCGTTTGGAGCCGGTACGCGATCAGGAACGCAATCCGGTGATGCGTTCCTTCCTGGTCCGGGCCATCAAGAGTCTGCGCGATCGGGCCCCCTGAGCTAAGATCTTCGGATCAGCCTCAATGCGAAGGGCCTACGGACCAATGGAATTGCCCTAAGAACCGTATGATTTCTTGAGATTTCGGACACTGACGCATTTTTGGTCATACCTATGGAATGCGTCATCAGATTACCACAGAAGAAAATTCTGATGACAGAGAACGAAATCCCTTAAGACCAAGGTCAGATGCGTAACGGCACTCGGAGGTCGCCGTCCGCAATGCATGCATGATGTAGAGAGGCAGTGTTCAGATTTTCGAACTACGAATCACGCGAATGAAAACCACAGCAATACACATTTCCTATTCATCTCTTCAATTCGTGAGATTCGTAGTTGAAATATGCCTTTGAAAACCTGCGAATGAGAACGGTGTCCGTCATGGAACGGAAGATCACTGCCTAACCATTGCTTCAGCAGATCCTTAGTGCAATTC
>SLQH01000279.1 GCA_007131555.1 Planctomycetota bacterium
CTCTTGGCTTTGTGGACGACAGGGTCAAGATATTCAAGGGGGCGCAGGGTCTGGGCAAGCGCAGCAAGATCCTCCTCCAGATTGGCCTGGGCCTGGTCTGCGGCCTGTGGTTCTGGTGGAACGATGGCAACAACGGGGCCTTCACCATTGGCCAGATTCACGCTCGTGAGATCAGCGAGGGGGTCTGGGCTTGGCGCTACAGCGGCCTGCAGGCCATCGATAACGCCCTGACCCTGCCATTTCTCAGTCTCGACTACGCGCCCCGCATCGGCCTGGGCATCGTCCTGTGGACCCTGGTGATGACCTTCATGTGTTCGAATTCGGTCAACTTCACCGACGGCCTCGATGGTCTGGCCTCGGGGGTGATGCTGATTGCCGCCTTGGCCTTCATGGTCATCGCCTATGCCGCCAGCCATTTCATCGCCGCCTATCATCTTGGCATCATCTACGTGCCTGGAGCCCAGGAGATCACCATCTTCTGCGCGGCTCTGGCCGGGGGCTGTCTAGGCTTCATGTGGTTCAACGGTCACCCAGCCGAGGTCTTCATGGGCGATACCGGCTCCCAGGCCCTGGGTGGAGTCCTGGCCATGATCGCCATGTGCTGCAAGCAGGAGTTCCTGCTGCTGCTGGTCGGCTCGGTGTTCTTCATTGAAGGGGCCTCGGTATTCCTGCAGGTGGTGTATTTCCGCTCCACCGGGGGCAAGCGCCTGTTCCTGTGCGCCCCCATCCATCATCACTTCCAGTACAAGGGTTGGGATGAGAGCAAGATCGTGATTCGGTTCTGGATCGTAGCCGCAGTGACCGCCCTGCTGGCCCTGGCGACCCTGAAGCTGCGTTGAAGGAGGATGTGATGACCAATGGCTTGATGGCCTTGCGGGTGGCGATGTGGGGCATCGTTCTGTTCCTGTGCGCCTTGGGGATGGTCATGATCGCCTCGACCACGGTCTACAGTCGTGGTCCGGATATGGACCCCAGTTTCCTGATCAAGCAGGGCATCGCCCTGGTGGCTGGTCTGGTGGCGGCCTGGACAGTGAGCCGGATGGGCAGCGACATGCTGCGCCAGCCCTGGTTGGTGCTGCTGATCGGGGCCGGCACCCTGGCCCTGCTGGCCGTCACCCCGTATATCGGCCAGACCCGCAACGGTGCCACCCGCTGGATCAGCCTGGGGCCGATCCTGATCCAGCCGGCGGAACTGGCCAAGGTGGCCTTGATCGTGGTCATGGCTTGGTATCTGATCAGAGTCGAGGAGAAGGTGCGGGTCACCTGGAATGGGGTTCTCCTGCCCTTGATCGGTTTTGCCGTTCTCAGCGCCCTGGTCTTTCGCACCCGCGACCTGGGCTCGGTGGTGATCCTGGCCGGGGTGCTATGGGTGATGTGGCTGTACAGCGGAGCCAACTGGTTCTACAGCAGTCTGTTGGGAATCCTGTGCCTGCCGATGGCCCTGTACGTGTCGGTGTTCAAGGAAGGCTACCGTTTTGATCGTATGCTGGCCTTCATCAACAACCCCCTGAGTCCGCATAACGAGTGGGCCTACCAGTTGCGTCATAGCATCATTGCTCTTGGCAGTGGCGGCAATCATGGTCAGGGACTGGGTACCGGCTCCTTCTCTCAACGTGGCTTCGTGCCGGAACGGCACACGGATTTCATCTTTTCCGTGATTGGTGAGGAGTTGGGCTACTGGGGAACGGTAGGCTGCGCCTTCGCCTATCTCCTGTTGTTGGTCATCGGCTTGATGGTAGCGGCCCGTACCCGTGATTTGCATCAGCGGTTGCTGGTCATCGGGGCTGTGGTCCTGCTGGTCGTCCAGGCCTTCGCCAACATGATGGTGGTCACCGGGCTGATCCCGACCAAGGGTCTGACCCTGCCCTTCGTCAGCTATGGTGGATCAAGCCTGTTCGTGTGCCTGGTGGCGGTGGGTATCATCGATGCCGTGGTCCGCCAGTTGACCCGTAGTCAGCCGGTGGTTGAGGCCTCTACCACCCGCATCGGGGCGGCGGTGGTCAGTCATCGCTCGGCGGCGCTGGCCCGGAGTTGGTCGTGAGGGCTGCTAGCGGCGTGCTGATCTGCGGTGGTGGGACCGGTGGCCATGTCTTCCCCGGCTTGGCCCTGGCGGCGGCCTGTCGTCGTCTGGGTATCGGGGATCTGCGCTGGATCGGCGACCGTGAGCGCCTGGAGGGCCGTCTGGTCCCGGCCGCCGGCATCGACCTGCTGCCCTGCGGCTGGTCCCGGCCCCGGCGGCGTGATCCACGCTGGTATCTGACCGCCGTCATGCAGACCTGGGCCATGTGGCGCATCTGGCAGCGCCGCCGACCGGCGGTGGTGGTGGCCCTGGGGGGCTATGCCGCCCTGGCGCCGGGGCTGCTGGCGGTCCTTGATCGTCGGCCCCTGGTGGTGATGGAGCAGAACGCCCTGCCCGGACGCAGCAACCGCCTGCTGGCCCGCTGGTCGCGGGCGGTGATCACCCAGTTCGCCGAGGCTGCGGCCTGGCTGCCCCGGGCCAAGGTCCGGCTGCTGGGCAATCCGGTGCGGACCCTGACCGCCCAGGCGCGTGGGCGTGGCCCCGGTCTGCGCCTGCTGGTGATGGGCGGCAGCCTGGGCGCCCGCAGCCTCAACGATCTGCTGATCGCTGCCGCCCCGGCCCTGGCCGCCATCACCGGCCTGAGCCTGGTGCATCTGGCCGGCGAGGAGGATCGCGAGCGAGTGGCGGCGGCCTATCACCGCGCCGGCTTGGCGGCCGAGGTCATGGGCTTCTGCGACGACATGCCCGCTCTGTACGACCGGGTCGACCTGGTCCTGGGCCGCAGCGGGGCGACCAGCGTCGCCGAATGCTGCGCGGCTGGCCTGGGAGCCCTGTACATCCCCCTGCCCTGGGCCGCTGACGATCATCAACGGGCCAACGCCCGGGCCGTGGCCCGCCTCGGCGGGGCGGTGCTGCTCTCACAGTCGCAGATCAGTCCGGCCGGTCTGGTGCGGGTGCTGACCCGCCTGGCCGCCCGTCCGCAGGAGGTCGCCCGACTGGGGCAGCGGGCCCGGCTGGGAGCCCATCCCCAGGCGGCCGATGACGTCGCCCGCCTAGTGGCCGACCTGGGAGGTCGGCGATGAACCCCTTTGCCGGTCGGCACGTGCATCTGATGGGCATCGGTGGTTGCGGTATGCGCGCCCTGGTGCCCTTGCTGCGGCGCTGTGGGGCGACGATCAGCGGTTGTGATGTGGCCGATTCGAGCACCGTCCAGGCCCTGCGGGCGACTGGCTGCCAGGTCTGGCTGGGGCATGATCCGGCCCATCTGGATGGGGTTGATGTGGTGGTCCATACCAGCGCCGTGGCCAGCAACCATCATGAACTGCGCCAGGCCCAGGCTAACGGTTGTGACATCATGAGTCGGGCCTCGTGCCTGGCCGAACTGATGCGCGATCATCGCACCGTGGCCGTGGTCGGCAGTCACGGCAAGACCAGCACCGCCTGGATGCTGGCCCATCTGTTGCGCTCAGCCGGTCGCGATCCGGCAGTGATGATCGGCGGGGCTGGCGAACTGGTCGATGAAGACCATGTCGGCGGTGACGACTGGTTCGTGGCCGAAATAGACGAATCCGATGGCGGCTTCGGGCATGTCGATCCCCGCATCGTGGTGGTGACCAACCTTGAGGCCGAGCATGTCCGGCATTACGGCGGCTTTCCGGCCCTGGTCCAGGCCATGGCCGGATGGCTGGGCCAGGTGCCGGAGGACGGTCTGGTCATCGCCGGTACCGAACGCCTGCCCGAGGAGCTGTTGGCGGCCTGCCGCTGTCCGGTGCGGCGTTGCGGCATCGAGGCCGGTGAGATCCAGGCCCATGATCTGCGCCTGGAGGCCGGCGGCGGCAGCGCCCGGATCCGTTGGCAGGGACGCGATCATGGTCGGCTGCTGGTGCCGCGCCCAGGCCGGCACATGATCGCCAACGCCCTGCTGGCCTGGGCCGCGGCCGAGGCCGTACATCCTGGCATCGATCCCCAGGCCCTGGCCACCTGCACTCCCATCCGTCGCCGTTTCACCGATCAGGGCACGGTTGCCGGGGTGCGGGTGATCGAGGACTACGCCCATCATCCCACCGAGGTCGCAGCCACCATCGCCGCCGCCGCCCTGGGCGGGGGCGCGGTCCATGTGGTGTTCCAGCCCCATCGCTACACCCGTACCGCCGACTGTTTCGCCGGGTTCTGCGCCGCCTTCGATCAGGCGGCAGCGGTGGTCATCCTGCCGGTCTATGCTGCTGCCGAGGATCCGGTAGCCGGTCCGGGGGCCCGTGATCTGGCCGAGGCCATCGCTGGGCGCCGGGGGGCCGATGGGGCCAGGGTCCAGCATCTGCGCCAGATCGCGGCCGCGGTCGACTTCCTGGCTGCCCATGCCCGGCCCGGTGACTGCTGCCTAGTGCTGGGGGCCGGGGATGTCGGACGGGTCATCGAACCCCTGCGGGCGGCCCTGGCCAGGGGGCGGTCATGACCTGTGCCACCGATCCCCAGGCCCGCACCGTGGCCATGGCCAATCTGACCAGTTTCGGTATCGGCGGTCCGGTGGAACTGATCACCATCGACAGCCTTGATCAGCTGGCCGCCCTGTCCGATCGTCCCCAGCGCTGGCTGGGGGGCGGCGCCAATCTCCTGGTGGCCGATGACGGTCTACCGGAACCGGTCCTGACCCTGGGGCGGCGCTACGCCGGCTGTCACTGGCAAGACCTGCCTGACGGTGGTCTGCGCCTGCGGGCGGGAGCGGCCCTGGGGCTGCCGGGCCTGATCCAGCGCTGCCTGCGCCGGGGCGCGGCCGGGCTGGAGGACCTGGCCGCCATCCCCGGCAGCGTCGGCGGGGCCTTGTGGATGAATGCCGGGCCTCCCGGACGGGGTCTGGCCGAGCGGGTCCGCCGCCTACGCTGGTGGTGTCCACAGGAGCGTCGGGCCCGCTGGTCCTGGCGCGAGGAACTGCCGCTGGCTTATCGCGGCTGCGGCCTGGGTGAGGGGGCGGTGATCCTGGCGGCCGAGTTCGACCTCCAGCCCGGTCCGGTTGCGGCGTTGCGTCAACGCTTCCTGGCCGCCCGCCAGCTCAAGGCCGACAGTCAGCCCCTGGCCAGCCCCAGTGCCGGTTGCGTGTTCCGCAACCCGGCGCCCGGCCAGTCGGCCGGCCGCCTGCTTGATGAACTGGGGACCAAGGGCTGGCGCTGTGGCGATGCCGTGGTCTCAGCCCAGCACGCCAACTTCATCATCAATGCCCAGGCCGCCCGGGCCAGCGAGGTCTGCGCCCTGATCGACCGCCTGCGCCGGCATGTCTGGCGCGAACGGCGGGTGGCTCTGGAGCTGGAGATCGTCTGCTGGGGCTGCCATCCATCCGACGATTTCCGGCAGAACGATCATTGAGGACAGGAACCAGCCATGCGCACCACCTTCATGCAGCAGATCGACCTGGTCATGGGCGGCCCCGGCCCCGAGGCCGACATCAGCCGGGCCAGCGCCCGCCATATCGCCCCGGTGCTGACCGACCTGGGCCATGACGTGCAGCTGATCGATGTCGATCAACAGCTCGACTTCGCCCGCCTGCGTCCCAACAGCGTGGTCTTCAATGTCATCCATGGCCGGTACGGCGAGGACGGGACCCTGCAGGCGGCCCTGGAGGCGGTCGAGCGTACCTCCATCGGTTCTGATAGTGCTGCCAGCCGTCTGTGCATCGACAAGGCGGCGACCAAGCAGGTCCTGCAAGCGGCCGGCGTGCCGGTACCCGAGGGGGTGGTGGTGGCCGCTGACGATCCCGGCACCGAGGCCGCCGCGGCCCTGGCGGCGGCTGACGGCCTGATCGTCAAGCCGTCCTGCGAGGGCAGTTCCTTCGGCCTGCGCCTGGTCGATGACCCGGCCCTGGTGGCGGCGGCCATCGCTGATGCCCGGACCGAGGTCGGAGCGCTGGCGATGCTGGTCGAGACCCGTCTGCGCGGCCAGGAGTATTCGGTCAGCGTGCTCCAGGGCGGTGGTGAACAGCTGATGACTCTCAGCCCGGTGGCCATCACCGTGGCCGACACCTACGACTTCGCCGCCAAGTACCAGCGCAGCGACACCGGCTTCAGCTTCGTTGAGGATCCAGAACTCAAGCAGGCCCTGTCCGATCTGGCCCGCCGGGCCTTCACCGCCTGCGCCTGCCGCGATCTGGCCCGGGTCGACATCATGGCCGATCGGGCCGGTCGCCTGCATGTGCTGGAGATCAACACCCTGCCCGGTTTCACCGATCACAGTCTGGTGCCGATGGCCGCCAGCCATGACGGCCTGGGTCTGCCCTTCCTGCTCGAACATCTGGTGCTGCGGGCCGCCGACCGCCGGGTATGCCGCTGCAAGTATCATGCGGATGAGGGGGTGGAGCATGCCTGAGGGGTTCTGTGGACAACAATCAGCTACAGACCTTCTTCCTCCCTTCGTGTTCTTCGTGTCCTTCGTGGTTAAAATGTATTATGACTGCTCAGGCCACAAGGAACTGGATGATGGCCTGAGAAGAGCACTTATCTCATTCTTTGCGCCTCTGCGCCTTGGCTTCTTTTCTTGAATCGACCAGGAGCACCGTTCGTTGATTATACCCCGTCGTCATTGTCGTAAGAGCCTGGTCAGATGGCAGGGGAGCACATTGAACCTGTATTCCGTTGGAGACTGCGTATCCGTGGACGGCGGTCTCCCTCAGAGGACATAAAACGCAAAGGCGCAAAGGCGCAAAGAGCCAGAAAGGCCTGAGTAGTGACGTTTTTTTTTTTTTTTTACAGAGGACACAGAGAGCATAGATAAGAGATGACATGGCACCTGACAACCACCCTTCTCTGTGTGCTCTGTGGTAAAATATCAAACCGCTGGCTCATGGAATGGCGCACGAATACCCTGCTCTTCAGGATCAGTCTTCCCTGCACATGATGTCACTTACTTGGGCAAGTACTTCACGCCAGGCTTGCCCGCGAAATCGGCATCCTGAGTCCATACCGTGGCGCCGTGGCGTTGCGCGGTAGCCAGAATGATGCTGTCGACGGATGGCATCTTCAGGGTCGTCGCCAAGAGTCCGGCTTCAATGGCCAGCGCATCGTCCAACGCCACCACGGTGCCTTGGCGCATTGCGCTGACAGCCGTCACTACCCCATCCATGGGGTAGGAGCGGGCCAGAATC
>SLQH01000412.1 GCA_007131555.1 Planctomycetota bacterium
CTGGCCAAGGCCTGCTGGCGTTGGGCTGGGCTCAAGTGATGAAAGCAGCGCAACCAGGTCCGTACCCCAGGTACGGCGGCAGACAGGGTCAAGGCATCACGTGGCGACGGATCAACGTGCAGCCCCGGAAGATCAGGCACCTGGGACTCATCGGGCGGGAACAGATCAGTCAGGGTGACCTTCACATCAGCATGCTGACACCGCACCGCTGGCAGCAACTGGCGCCAGACCCCCCCAGTTCCAGCACAGCAATCAACGATCTGGCTGTGGCGGTTGCGCTCTAGCAGGCCAGCCAGGGCATCAACCACCAAGGGATCATCAAGTGGAATCGAACCCAGGACCTCACGTATCCCATCTCTGATGCCCGCCGGACACCATGACTGATCGTGCACCTCACTCAGCCAACGAAGGGCAGCAGTCCGTATCCAACGCGGTAGATGCCACGGATATGTATGCGATACCGGGCTGCGATCGTGGATCTGCTCAGCTGGCAACGCGGGTGCGATAGTGCATGACATGAGGATCTCATTTCTTTGCTGCTGTCGTAATGATGGATCAGATCGGCAGACAACCATTGTGCCTGTGACGACTCAGGCCTCTCAATGGCGGGAAGCTAAGAGCCTTAGGCAAGGGAAGCCTGCTGTGCAGTCGCTGATATATTTGTGCCGAGTGCAACGCGGCGGTCCCAGGGGGGGCTTAGCATATCGCCATTCATGTGCACCGCCCCCTGCATCAGCACCGTCCGTGACCAGCAGTCAACCGACCGCCAGCAAACGGCCACTGTCACGCTGTGGAGATCCCTCTCGCAGCAGATCTGCCAAGCCTGGATGCTGTTGCATGATCCACGCCTGCTGTCGTGGCGTAAAAGTGCCGATCAGATCTCGGTCGTGGCGGAAGAACCAGGCCAGCACCCATGGATCGGGGGCATGGCGTTGACGGAAAATCCTCGCCATCAAGCCGCCCCGCCGGGGGTCGTCATGATAAAAGTAGGTGGTTGAGCTGTCGGGTATCCGCTCACGACACCGTGTTTCAAAGAGCAACAGATCCAAGCGCATCAGTACTGCCGGGGCCCCGCCAACTTTGTCAAAGCTGCGCACTGGGCTCAGACGTTCAAAGAGGAGGCAGCGACGATAAAATGGCACATGCCGGGGATTGACGCTGATGATGATATCGGAGGCCTTTTCCAGGTGAGCTGCCGTCAACCACGCATGTCGGAACAATTCATAGACAGACTGAATGTCCAGGTCTTGATGCGGATTGGCATGCGCCAAGGCGGTGAACTCACAGAGGCGACGCCCCTCACGGCGCAAGGCGTCCAGTTCAGGACTAAACACCTGATCAGCCGGTAATCCCAACAGCGAATCGAATATAACGGTCATGGTGGCAGGCCGGGCGCCATGCGTGATGAAGCAGGTGCTGCGCGGCTCAAGGAAGTGCCGATCATACCACAGAGCACCGGGGGTACTGCTGTACCCCTTGCTGATGTAGCACTCATTCACCAGCCGCCAGGCCTTTTGCAAATCATGTGCCGCAGTGGCCACACAGGGCAGATCAGGGTCCTGCAGGTCACCCTTGACCAGGACCTGTAGGGCGCGCTCAACGGTATTAAATGCCGTATCAAGGGCTATCGACGGTGCCGCGTGCATGAGTCCTCCTTGTCAGTCCCGACCAGAGCCGGTGTGACATAAGCGGTGAAAGGTCGTTTTTCACCAGAAGGACGCAGTCATATCGCGATCTGCAAGCACGAGTCTGGGCCCAGCCAGTGACGTATGACACACTGCCGGTTGGCCGGAGCGCGCCAGGAGGGTGACCTCGGCAGAAACGAATGGCATGGCCAGGGTCCCTGGAGTCCTGCCGATGGCAGCAGGAATCTGCGACCAACAGGAGGAGCTTGGTTGGCGAGGAGACAGAGATCGGTTGGAGCAGAAGTGACACCTATGCTACATCGCGATGCGACGCAATGTTGTCTCTTGAATTCATTGGGTGGGCGTCCAGCCTATCGCCCATGATCGCCTCCGACCTGTCACGGCATCCCTACCGCTATGAGACCCATCTGCATACCAGTGAATCCAGCCGCTGTGCCTCAAGCAGTGGTGCTGAGATGGCTCGGGCGTGCGCACAAGCCGGGTACCACGGCATCATCGTCACCGACCACTTCTTTAATGGCCACTGTGCGGTCCCCGTCGAGGTGCCGTGGCCAGAGCGGGTTGATGCCTTCTGTGCCGGCTATCGCAGCGCCCGTCGTGTCGGTGAACAACTGGGCATATCGGTTTTTTTTGGTTGGGAATACAACTACCAGGGTACCGAATTCCTGACCTACGGCTTGGGAGAGGAATTCCTGCTGGATAACCCGGATCTGCTGGACTGGGACGTCACGACCTATCTCGATCGGGCCCGTACGGCAGGCGCCATGATCTCACAGGCACATCCCTACCGGCGACGACCCAACATTGATTGTATTCGCATCTTCGATCATCATGTTGATGCCTTGGAGGTGGTGAATGCCCACCTCGACGAGCGCTATAACCACCTTGCCCAGGTGTTTGTCGAAACCTGTAATCACTTGGCCTTCACCGGCGGTAGTGATCACCACGACACCACATGCACAAAAAAAAGCGGTATGGTCTTCCCGTACCGCCTGGATTCGATAGCTGATTTCAACCGCGCTGTCATCGAGCGCCAGGGGCTTGTCATCGCTAGGGATGTGTGAGCCGATGCCATCGCAGATCGTACATATCTAGTTCTGTGACCCATACATGTGCATCAGAAGCTGTGACTACTCGGGCAGGTGTCTTTTTTGGCAAAAGGGCCGGCCTGGGATCGCTGAGTTCCAACTCGGCTGGTTTGAAAGGGCCTTCAGGATTTCAGGTGGCTCATGTCGTGCCGCCCGCAGGGCCTTTGCGAGCTTGGCGGTCTTTGCGTGAGACCATTCAAGACCCAGCGCTCACACAACATAGCCGGATTGTGACCCACACGAAATCCAGAAGCTCCGTTTGAAAAGAGCGCGCAGCGCTTTGTCTTCCGGCCCTTTTGTTGCCCCCCGCCTGAGTAGTTACAGAGAACAATCAAACGATCGAAGACTGCCAACGGGAGGGGCGAACGGTTACCGCCATCAGACCATGGCCAATATGTCCCTCTCTGCAGTGGTTCCTTAGGGCAATTCCATTGTGCACCCAGGCGCCTTCATGGCCTCAAGAACAACACGCCGCCAGCATGGGTGGCATGACACAGGTCGCTGCCTGAAGAGCGCGGTGCCGCGGTGAGCTGGCATCAGCCAGGGCGTGGAGGCGGCGCACGACGCTTTCAATCTGCGGTGGTGGCAGCTCCTGCGCGATCCAGCGGGCTCGGGCCCGCAGGCCGATATCACCAGCCGCCGCCCGGGTAGCGGCGGCCAGGGCCGCTGGGCTGCGCCAGGGTTGCTGCAGACGCCGTCCGGCACCGATGTCCTCGACCGCAATGGCATAATAGTGCTGGGTAGCGATGGCCGGTGCCAAGAGCATCGGGACGCCCCGGCGCAGAGCCTGATAGCAACTCATGCCACCCGAGGGATGGACGAACAGATCAATACGATCAAGGATCCTGGCCTGGTTGACGAAATCAACCACCAAGAGGCGTGGGTCCTCGGCGGGCAGCCCGGATACATGTCGACCACCCATGGAGAGCACAACGCGCAGTCCGGCGTGGAGTATCGCCCGCACGCCGTCAACCAGGGCTTGGGCGGCCACCGCTTCCTGGGTGCCAGCCGAGACGTACACCACCGGGCCCTCAGCACAGAAGCGTTGGACATGATCAGGCAGCGCCGTGCCCGGATCCCAGTCGCAGGCTCCAACGTAGAGATCCTGGGGGCGCAGCTGCGGTAACGGCATCACCGTGGGCTCGTCAAAGAGCAGGCAGAGGTCGCCTTGAGCCGCATAATCCTGGAAATCTCCCAGGGCCGGCAGGCCGACGGCCCGCGACGCCGCCCGCAGCGGCGCAGCCAGATCACGCAAATGGGCGCGGCGTAGCCAGGCCCCGAGCGGTGAGTTGGCCAGGCCAGTGAACAGCCAGCCCGGCAGATTCGACGTGGCGAGCAGGTTGTCAGGGGCCGGTCCGGCAAAGGGAAAGGCGGGGTGACAGGTGACATCGGTCAGGCCGACGGTGGCAAGACCGCGGGCCCGGGCCTGCTCAAGGGCTGAAAAACGGAAGTCGGCGCAGACCACATCCGGTCGCAGGTCGTCGATGAGGGCGGCATCCTCCTGGTGGTGGTGAATAATCTCATCGGCCTCAAACATCCCCGCTCCACGCCGCAGACGTGCATAGGCCCGGCGGGCGTCGGGGCTGGAAATCGTGGTCGCCGGCAGTCCCGCTCGGGCGAACCAGGGCCGATGATGCTCACCACAGGCAATCTCTACCTGCCAGTTGTCGTCGCGCAGCCATTGCGCCAGCAACAGCGGGCGGACGGCATGGGCGGCACTTAGGGCCTGGGAAAAAATCAGGGCCCTCGGCATCACCGTGCTCCGTCTTGAAAACGCGCTGCAGCCAGATCGGGCAAGGCAATAATACGCGCTTGGGAGATGGTGGTGGTCAGTTTGGTAACGTGGAACAACAGACCGGTGGGCGGACCACGTCGCCATCCCCAGGAGTATCTCTCAGCGTTTTGGAAAGAGGCATACTCGTAGATTGCCTGACCTTGGTCCTGGCCAACGCGCAAATAGATTTCTGACACGAAAATATTACTTGATCTTGTGCGGTAATCGAATTCAGCCGATGCCATTGCCGACGCCGTGGCCAGGGGTATCTCAATGGGCTGCCAGTTGTCTGCACCAAGACGCCCGTGGACGAAAGAGGCGCCGACCACATAATCAGACATAAACGTGACGACAAAGGCTTCAGGCAGGCTGTCGGGAGAGAACCTAAACTGAACACTGCCGTCATGTGCGTTCAGGGTGCGACTGCCGTCAATCAAATGGTGCACTATTTCACCGTCTAGCTGTTCGACATCGAATCCCTGCGCAAAATGACGGGGGATGATCCAGCCGTGTTGATCGTAATGAGCTGCACACGGCGAGAAAAACACACCTCCGAAACGGGGGTCATAGGTCATGGTCGAAGCTGTCTCGCCATTTCCATCAATACGGACCGCAGAGATGTGATCGGCTGTCTGCCCGCCAGGCCAGATGAAGAATCCAGCGGCGGCGATTGCCGTGATCGCCGCCACCCAGCTCAGCTGCACCACCCAGCGCAGGGGAGATGCCGTTGGCCCCACCGGCTGATTGGCGGCCAACTGGCGCAAGCGAGGCATCAGGTGGCGTGGCAGCGGTTCATGGTCACGCAACTGGGTTAATATGTGCGGTACTACGGCAGCGCTGGCGACGGAATTTTTGAGCCGGGGGTGTTCGCGCAGGCGTTCCAGGCCCCGGCTGAGCTGTTTGCGCAGCACGGCCTCGGTGCGATCCAGGGCAGCGGCGATGTCGGCGATCGCCAGGCCATCAAGAAAGCGCATGGCCAAGGGAATGCGATAGCGGTCTGGCAGGGCATCCAAGGCTGACCGTACGGCTCCCTGCAGCCGCACTTGATCGTGTCCATCATCATCCAGGGCGGGAGAAATGGGGGCAGGCATGGCATCGAACTCCATCGGAGAGAGAATTTCATGGCGCTGGCGCTGCCGCCGTTTCAGGCACAGGCGGGCCAACGACTTGAGCAGCCAGGCGCGGGGGTGAGTAACAGGCTTGAGGCGACCAGCGAGTGGTAGCAGGTGCGTAAAGAGTTGTTGGACGGCATCCTCAGCATCGCTGGGGCAGGCGGTAAGGCTGCGGGCCACCCGATACAAAGCCTCGGCATGGCGATCGAAGAGATCGGCCAAGGCATTACCGTCACCTGCATCCTGAAAGCGCTGCAGGAGTGCGGTATCGTCCTGGACGGTCATCACTGATGCAGCCGTTGCTGTGCTCATCTCTCTCTCCCACAATGGTGCCCAAGTGGCATTATCACCATTATCCCACCTGCAACAAGCGGCCACTATCATGGATGTGCTGTGGTTGCTCCAGCAATTCTTCCAGGCCCGGATGATGTGCACAGACCCAGCGACGCTGTTCGGGGCTCAGGTCATCAATCAGATTGTGGCGCTGGTGAAAGAACCAGGCGATGACCCACGGGTCAGGCCGATGACGCTGGCAAAACAGGCGGGCCAGCAAGGCCGGGCGATGGGGATCATCAAAGAAGAATACGGTGGTACTGTGACTCTGGCCCAGATGGGCCCGGTACTCTCTCTCGGCCGTGGTCAGATCCAGGCGCATCAGGACCCCCGGTGCCCCCTGTACCTTGGCGAAGGAGCGGGTGGGCCCCACACGCACGAAGCGCAGGCAACGGCGGTAGAACGGCACATGGGCCGGGTTGACGGTGATGATGATATCGGTCGCGTGCTCGAGGTGGGCAGCGGTCAACCAAGCGTGGCGGAACAACTCAAAGACAGTGGCCGTCTCTGCTGCGCTGGCCCCTCCGGCATGGGCCAGACCGGTGAATTCACACAGCCTGCGGCCAGCGCAACGCAGCGGGTCCAGCAGATCACCGAAGAGCGCATCGCTGGGCAGGCGCAGCGGCGAATCAAAGACCGCGGTCACGGTGGCGGCACGGTCGTCAGGAGCCAACAGGCAGGTGGTACGAGGCTCCAGAAACGACAGGTCGTAGCGCAGCTCATCGCTGCCATCACAATAGCCCTTGGCGTGATAGCAGGCTCTCACCAGACGCCAGGCGGCCTGCAGCTGCTGGGCGGTGGTGGCCACCTCGATCCGCGGAAGGTCGTTTACGGTGGGGGTTGACACAATCAAGGCCAGGGCCTCTTCAAGTGCATCCCAAGTGGCGTGAGTCATGTCCTTCTCCTCCCGGTTGGTATATGGGAGAAGGAACCGTAATGGGCTAACGAGACAGTGGAGGACGGCTGAGCGCCAGCACTGTATCACACTAAATCCGGCTGTGAGCTTTGGGCCATGGGCTATGGGATCGCTCAAAGAGAGCATTAACTACTCATCTATGGGCTGGGTTGTCAAGCCGGAGTTTGTAACCTTATACAGAGATCATAGTTGCCCCTTACCCCCATAATAGAGGGGTCTGCTGGACGTTTTCCTGAGCCCCGGGGAGCGTGAGGGGCAGCGCCCCTCGCATAA
>SLQH01000472.1 GCA_007131555.1 Planctomycetota bacterium
ACGACTACCTCCATCATGATGTCCATGTGGCCAGCAGCGCCCGCGACCAGGCCGCCGCCTGTGGCGACCTGATCCGGGTCCTGCGCCGCGAGGCGGTCAGCTATGTCATCCTCGCCGATGGCCAGGGCTCCGGCATCCAGGCGGCGATCGCCGCCGAACTGCACGCCGGCCGTCTTCATAGCGCTTTGGAGCAGGGCCGCGACCTGGGCCAGGCCTTCGCCGCCACCGTCGCGGTGTTGGCCGGTCAGCGGGGGCGCGATCGGATGTGGGCCGCTGTCAACATAGCCCGGGTGCGGGGCGACGGCAGCGTCACCGTGCTGAGCTATGATGCCCCACCCGCCATCCTGTGGGCCGATGGCCGGGCCATGGTCCTGCCCCGCAGCCCCCTGCCGGCCGGTCAGGATCTGGTCCACGAGGCCCGCTACCGCTTGCGGGCCGGCGAACACCTGCTGCTGGTCAGCGACGGCCTGACCGAGGTCGGACTCGGCGGACCCGATGGCCCCTGGGGGATCGAGGGCCTGTGTACGGCCATTGATCAGCATGATCGCGCCAGCCCTGAGACCCTGCCCGAGGCCCTGGTCGGCCTGGCCGGGCTGCGGGCCCACCGGGCCGGGACCGGTGATGACATGAGCGCGGCCCTGATCAGCTGCCGACCCGGCATCGTGGTCGAGGTCCTCAGCGGGCCACCATCGCGCCGGGCCGATGCCCCCAGGGTGGTGGCCGACTTCCTGGCCGCACCCGGCATCAAGGTGATCTGCGGGGCCAGCACCGCCGCCATGGTGGCCGAACAGATGGGCCAACGCCTGGAGGTGCTGCAGCAGGCCGGCGGTCTGGCCCCGCCGCCCTCGCGCCTGCCCGGCATCACCCTGGTCTGCGAGGGCGTGGTCACCCTCAACCAGGTCCTCAACGTCATCGATGAGGACAACCAGGCCTTCGAACACCGGGACGCGGTCAGCGACCTGCATCACCTCCTGCGCACCGCCGACCGCATCCGCTTCCGCCATGGCCCCGGCCGCCGCAGCGATGCCGACTCCCTCGACTTCCGCCGCCAACACATCCTGGCCCGGCCGCTGGTCCTGGAACGCCTGGCCGAACGCCTGCGCAACCAGGGCAAGCTGGTGACCCTGCTGCGTCACTGACAAGCGCATCCGACTTGCGGCACACAAAGCAACCGAGAGTCCTCAAGGCACTTGAGCGCAGCGGGCGTGAAATCTTCCGGAATGTCTCACGCAGAGAGCCAAGAAGACAGCCTCCTGGCTTTCCTTGGCGATCTCCGCGCTCTTGAGCGAAGCGGGCGTGGGGTGCTCTGGAATGGCCGGCGGGTTGTTCGACGTCGGCCAGGCTGTTGTCAAGCGCCCGTTCAAGCCCCGTTCTCAACGAAATCGCTTCCCCGGATCGGGTGTCATGATACGTCCCTTGACCGCGCCATGATAACGGCGTGAGCAGGGAGGACGCCGACGTGAACGACTCTGCGTCAACAGTCACTCACGACGATCAGCCGCCGGAAACCGGTCGGGCCCTGACATGGCGGTCCCTGGGCATCGGCGCCTTGCTGGTGGTGGCCCTGGGCCTGATCACGCCGTGGAACGACTGGTTTCTGCAAAACACCTCGCTCTATCTGCATTACCTGCCACCGGCCGTGGTGCTGGTCATCCTGGTCCTCAGCCTGATTCTCAACCCCCTGCTCGGTCGCCATCGTCTGCGCACCGGCGAGATGGCGGTCATCACCATCATGCTGCTGGCCTTGGGCGGGGTGGTCTCCAGCGGGCTGATGCGTTATCTGCCCTTCATGACCACGGCCCCCGCCGGTCGTCTGCGTACCGGAACCAGCCATGAAACCCTGCGGGTGGACCTGTCCAAGGCCGAGATTGCCGCCCTGCGGACAGCCTTTGAAGCCGATGTCGACCGCCTTTTCGCTGAACTGGATGTCAATGGCGATGGTCGGATAGACGCCACCGAGGCTCAGGCCAGGGCCGATCTGGTGGAACTGGTCGCGGCCCGCGATGGCCAGGCCCTGGAGCGCCAGGATCTGCGTGAAATCCTGGCTCGTGATGATCCCCGGGCCACCGCCACGACCCGTTGGGGCCTGCCCCATCGCCTGTTCCTGGGAGTGCCAGCCTACGGTGACATCCCCCGCGATGACCCCGAATATGGCCATGTCGTCGAGGGCTTTCTGCGCGGACTTGACGAACGTCCCTACGTCCATCATCGCAATACCGTGACCTGGCAGGAAGACGGCCAGCGCTTCACCCGCCTGGCCTTGGCCGGAGATGCCGCCCACAGAGCCCGTGAACGCGGCCAGGACTTCCTGGATCTTGACAACTCTGCGATTGGGCGGGCCCTGAGCGGTCTGAGGGTCGGAGATGAGACCTCGGTGGACGGTCGCCGACTGGTCGTGGAGGCCATCACCCAGGCCAGCATTCCCTGGTATGCCTGGGTCGAACCCTTGTTGGCCTGGGCCCCATTGCTGCTGGGGGCCTTCGTCGCCTCGCTGGCCATCGCCGGAGCGGTACGACGCCAATGGATAGAAAACGAACGTCTGCAATTCCCGATCGGTGAAGTGACGATGTCGCTGCTGGCCGCTCCAACCGGGCGACAGCGCTACAACGAACTGTTCCGCAACCCGGCCTTCTGGACCGCCTGCGTGGTCGTGTTGCTGCTGCTGCTATGGCATGGTTTCGGACGCTGGGGCTACCTGCCGGTCAACCTGACCCTGCATTTTGACTTCTTCACTGCCCCGGATGCCCCGTTCAGGGGTGATCCCTGGGCCCGGGCCTACCGACCACATCTGCTGTTCGCGCCGCGCATCTCATTCAGCATCATCGCCTTCGCCTTCTTCCTGTCGATGGACCTGAGCCTGAGCCTGTGGCTGTCCTTCATCCTCATCAATGTCCTGTTCATCGGCTCCCATCAGGCCGGTATGACCATGCAGGCCCGCGACGTACAGGTGGCGGCGGTGGGCGGCTATGCCGCCATGTGCGTACTGATCCTCTACCTGGGCCGCCAGTACTACTGGCG
The DNA here is from genome assembly GCA_007131555.1 of Planctomycetota bacterium. Taxonomy (GTDB): domain Bacteria; phylum Planctomycetota; class UBA11346; order UBA11346; family UBA11346; genus SLQH01. The sequence continues at coordinate 3,019 of SLQH01000472.1, forward strand.
ACTGCTGCGCTGTGCCTTCACATGGCGCGGAGATGACCAGACCCGAGCCTGCGCCCCCTATGTCTGGGGCCTGCTGGGCGGCATCGTCTTGATGCTGATCGCCTTGATGTCCTATGGGGCGGGATTCTGGGCCAGTCTGCTGCTGATCCTGCTGTTCCTTGGTTTCATGCTGGTGGTCTCACGGATTGTCGCTGAAACCGGCATCCCCTTCATCCAGGTCCCCAACGACTGGACCATCAATTCGGTCCTGTTCAGCTGCGTCGGTTTTGGAGCCTCTCCGGCGGCCCTCATGCCCCTGGCGGTGATCGGCATCAGCCTGATGGCCGACACCCGTGAATCGGTCATGCCCTATGCCGTCAACGCCCACTACCTGGCGCGCCAGAGCGGCCTGCCCTCGCGTCGTCTCACACCCCTGATGCTGACCATCCTGTGTCTGGGAGTCCTGATTGCCGGGGCTTCGATGCTGCGTAACGCCTATCGAGGCGATGGTCCCAAGGACTCGGGCTGGCCCGGTTATCTGCTCGATTCCCAGGCCATCAATCTGGTCAGCGGTGGCCTGCATGACCAGGAACGGGCCGAACGGCTGGTAGAGGTCCATGAACGACGCCAGCGCAGCCAACGACGGACCTGGACCACCTACGGCATCGGGGCCGGATTGGTGTTCGCCCTGGGGGCCTTGCGCATCGCCTTCAGTTGGTGGCCTCTGCACCCCCTGGGATTCCTCTGCGCCACCGCCTACCCGGCCTGGATCATGTGGTTCAGCATCATGGTGGGCTGGATGTGGAAGAGCGGGGTGATGCGCTATGGCGGCACTGCCGTCTACCAGCGTCTCAAACCCTTCGCCATCGGCATGATCGCCGGCGAGATGCTGGCCATCATCGTGTTCCTGATCATCAAGATCATCCATCCCACCCTGCCGGCCATGAACCTCGTCGGGTGAGCTCGTCATGGCCCTGACTGCCTTCGCCGCCCATGGCTTCCACTGCCTGATTCCCGACAGCTGGGAATTGCAGGTCTTCAAGGGGCCCTGGGATGGCGGCCATCTGGTCTTCGTTGACCACCGCACGCCGACCATGGCCCTGACCTGGGAGCGGACCGGCCGCGACCCCGATTTCACCCGTACCCTACGGGTGGTGGCCAAACGCCTTGAACGCGATATCGAGGCCCGGCTGGTCCGTACCGATCCGATTCCCGGCCGCATCGGCAGCATGGCTCGGTTCGCCGCCCAGGGCGGAGAATTCGTGGTGGCCATGCTGGTCCCCGATCCGGAACAGAATCTGGTCGTAGTCCTGCGCCAGTTGACGCCGGGCGCACCCCGCGATCTGTATCAGGCCATGGACAGCCTGCATGTCTACCCGGCCAAGGCCCCCGTACCCTGGCGCTTCCATGGTCTGGCCCTGGATCTGCCGCCCTGGTGGCGTCTGCACAGCAGTCAACTGATGGTCGGCATGGCCCGGGCCGTGTGGTTCCATCGCCCCTTCAACTGCATCAAGACCCATGCCGTGCTGGTCATGCGCCGCTATGCCTGTGCCTCGCGTCTGCTGGACGAGGGCGATGTCAAGACCTGGCTGAACCAACGCCTCAGCCATGACGAGGTGATCGACGAACAGCAGGCAGACCCGGACGGCACCGTTCACATGCGGGTTTTGGCCCCTGGTTCTTCACTGTGGCGACGCCTGTGGCGCAAGCACGAGGTCCGTCATCTTGCCGCCTGGGTCGATGAACCGGCGGATCGTCTGATGGTCCAGGAATGGAAGGGTCTTGGTCCACCGCTCCCGCCCTTGCGTTCCTGCCATAATCTGAAGGATGGGGCCCTTCCCTGGCAGGAGGATACCCCGTGAATCGTGGGCCCAAGCTCGTCGCCGAAGATGTCGCCGATGCGGTGCCCCGTCTCTGCGATGACGTGACCTGCACTGAGGTCTCGGCCGAGATCATCCGCCTGCGGGGTCGTGATCTGCGCCGCACCGGCCTATCCCGCTTCCTGGCCTGGCTGTTCCGTCTTCCGCGCACGGTTGAGGTCGAACTGGATGACCTCGGTACCTGGGTGATCCATCACATGGATGGGCGCACCATGGCCCAACTGGCGCAGGATCTCTCAACCCAACGCAAACTCAGCCGTCGTGAGGCTGAGTTCGCGCTGACCGCTTTCGTCCAATCCTTGATGGTCCGCCGCCTCGTCCGTCTGGACGGCCTGACCAGGAGTTCCGCATGAGCGATATCCACCCGGGTGAGACCCCTGAAAGCCTGGCGCGCAAGAAACTGGCCATGCTCGGCAAGCCGCCACGGCTGCCCATGAACATCCCGGCCCGCATCGCCTGGGGCTCGATCCGCATCCGTCTGTCACGCAGCCTGGTGACCGTCTCCTCCGTGATTCTGGCCGTGGCCTTCCTGTTGGTGGTCATCGGCGGCAACATCGCCAACTATGCGGTCTATCGCAACTATGATCAGGATCGGCAGCCGATCGAACGGGTCCGCATGGCCCATGCCGTCCTGGAACGGCCTCGCGACGCCCTGACCATGGTCGCCGTCTGGGCGCGCGATCCGGCCGCCATGCAAGAATGGGCGGCCGGCTACGGTCAGACCCTGCCCGATGTGCCGCCCTCGGCCATGATCACCGCCCTGGACCTGGCCGCATGGGTCGATCGTCTGAGCCCCATCCAGCGCTATCTGCTGCTGGGCAACATGGATACCAGCATCTGGCTGCTCACGCTTGATGACGAGGCATCCATCAGGAACCTCTTCGAACGCCTACGCGCCCAACGCAGTGACCGCCTGCCCCTAAGTCAACAGCAACTGGATGCCATGGCCATGGCCATGAGCGCCATGGCCGATGGCATCGACAGCCTGCATCGGGCTGAACTGCAGCGCCTCCAGACGGTCCTGCAGGCCGATGGGGCAGCCGCCGTACTGGACGCCCTGCGCCAGGGCGCTGATCGCCAAGCCCTCAACGCCATGGGCATGCCACTGGATCAGCTCCTGCCTGACGTCAGCGATGATGATCTGGCCGCTATACGTCAGGAGCTGGAGTTCAGTCCGCTGCGGGATCGGGCCCAACGAATCGTGGCCCAGGTCAATCGCACCTTTTCGCAACAGCGTCCCCTGGGCATCGACGATCTCCTCGACGAGGCCACCTTGACCACCGGGCGGCAATTCGCAGAACAACTGCGGACCCAGATCGGTCCGCGCCTTGATGAGGCCCTGGCGCAGGTCCGTGAACTATCGCGATTGGACCCGCTGGAGGATGCCCTCCACGATGACGAGGCCCTCGACGATGGCGATCAACTGCGACTGCGGGCCAGCCCAGAGGCCCGGGCCATGCTGCTGGCCCATCTGGTCGAGAGCATCGACCCTGAAGAACGGGCCCGCCTGGCGACCGGCCTGGCCCAGCATCGCGCCATCAACACCCTGCGTGAACGTTTCCAGTCCCTGGATTTCGATCCCCTGGCAGACGGCAGCCGGACCACCTGGCTGGTGGTGCTGTCCTTGCTGGTCTGTGTGGTCGGCATCATCAATTCAATGATGATGGCGGTCACCGAACGCTTCCTGGAAATCGCCACCATGAAGTGTCTGGGAGCCATGGACAGCTTCATCCTCAAATCGTTCCTGATCGAGTCGGGCATCGTCGGCGGTGTCGGCAGCCTGCTGGGAGCCGTCCTGGGCCTGTTGGTGGTATTGGTCCAGGCTGCATCCCGCTTCGGCGATGCCTTCTGGGCAGCCTTCCCCCTGCGGGCATTGGGCCTGGCCGTTCTCGCCACGTTGATCATGGGACTGATTCTGACCGTGATCGGCGCCCTCTTGCCGGCCTACAAGGCCGCGCGGATGCATCCCATCGACGCTATGAGATTGGAAGCCTGACGTGATGACAACTTTCCCTACCCGCAGGACCATCCGTTCCTGTGCCCTGTTGATGACCCTGGTCACCGGCCTGGCCGCCAGCGATGCCGTGTCACCAGACATGGAACAGGTACGTGCCCATGCCGAGGCCCTGCTGGAAATCCCGGATCGGCGCATGGGGTCTCCCGGTGCCGCGCAGGCCGCGGAAATCATCTCCCAACGTCTACAGGAGATCGGTTTCACGGCCGAGCAGATGGCCCGGTCCCGGACCACGGTCACCAT
>SLQH01000423.1 GCA_007131555.1 Planctomycetota bacterium
CCGATCTGGCCGATGGCAGCGGCAGTGAACGAGCCGGTGACATCCAGCTTCTCGGCCTCGGCGGTGATGGTGGCCGGCAGGTTGTCCAGGCTGGCCATCAGGCGGTCGAGGTCGGGCAGCTCGACGGTGGGTGCTTCTGGTGCTGGGGCCACGCGACGGGCTTCGGCATCGCTGCGGGCTGCGCGAGCTTGTTGCAGGAGGGCGTCATAGGCGGCACGGGCCTGATCGACCTCAGCCCGACGTTGCAGCATGGCCTGGCCAGCATCATCGCGCAGACCAGCGACGACCTGTTGACGAAAGTCGGCCCGCTGGGTGAGAGCCTGCTGCCGCCCTTGCCGACGCTGACCACGCCGGTCATCAACCTGGCGGTTGCGCTGGGAGGTCTCCTGCTCGATGGCCAGGGTGACTTCGCGATCGGCCAGGCCGAGCAGGGAGAGCAGGTAGTTCAGCTTCCCGGCGATGTATCCCACTGTGCGGTTCCACAGCTTGGTGATCCCGCCGACCACCCAATCCCAAGCATCGGCGATGGCATACACCACCCGCCAGAAGACCTCTTGCAGCCCATACCAGGTCTGGGTGAACACCACCGCAAAGCCGCTGACTGCCGCCTGCCAGACATCGCTGATATAGGCCGTGCCCTCGGTCCAGGTCATCTTCAAGCCCGCCCAAGCGACCTGGGCAGCAAGAGTGATATTACCAGCCGCCAGGGCATCAGCGATCCCATCCCAGGCCTTGACGGCGTCGTCGTGCAGGCTGCCGAAGGCCTCAGCCAGCCAGCCCAGGGCCTGCCCGCCGGCCTGGGTGTAGGTGAGGATGACCGTGCCCAAAGCCACCACCCCGGTGATCACCGCAGCGATGGGCGTCAGCAGGGCACCCAGCACCGCGCCGGCCGCCGAGAGTACCGCGCTCACTGCCGTGATCGCTGTGGCCAAACCACCGAAGGCCATGGCCAGCAGCGACACGGTGCCGCTCAAGGCCAGCAGGCCCACGCCGACGCCTGCGACAATGGCGGTGATCTGGGCGATGCTGACCACCAGGCCCTGGTTCTCGGCCAACCACGAACGCAACCCGGAGACGGCCTCCAGCACTGCCGCTGATAACTCCTGCAATACCGGCGCCAGGGCCTCACCCAGGGCATTGGCCACCGCCGCCACGGCCATGCGCACCCGGTCGAAGGCATCGCCCAAGGCGGCAGCCGCCTGCGACTGCTGGCTGCTCATGGTGACACCCAGGCGCTGGGCCTCGGCCCGGAGATCCTGCATGCCCGACAACAAGGGCAGCAGCCTGGTCCCAGCCCGGCCGAAGACCTGCATGGCCGCAGCGGCCCGCTCGGTGGGATCCTGGATGCCGCCCAGTGCGGTGGCGACGGCGGTGAACTGGTCCTCGGGCTTGAGACCTTGTAGGTCCTCCAACGACAGGCCCAAGCGGGTGAAGGCCTCGGTGGCGGCCGAGCTGCCGGCAGCTGCGGCACCCAGGGTGCGCTGCATCACCCGCACCGCGCCCTCAACCTCGTCGATGGACGAACCCGAGAGGCGGGCGGCGTAGCCCAACTCCGACAGGGCCTCCACCGACACCCCGGTACGAGCCGCCATCTTGTCGAGCCGATCACCAGCCTGGATGAAGCTGCGAGTGGCCAAGGCCAGCGGAGCGGCGACGGCCGCGCCCAGGGCGGTGAACTGCATCCCCAGGTTGCGTACCGCCGAACTGAAGGCTTGCAGGCGACGCTGGGCCTGACGCAGGCCACGCACCAGACGCTTGTCGTCGACGAACAGCTCGACGAAGGCGCGACCGGCGCGAATGCCTGCACTTGAATTGCTCATACTCGGTGAAACCCTTTAGTTTAGGAACGGAGGATGATAAATGACGATTGACCGCGCGCTTTTACGCTCCAATGCCAGGAGTTTTCTCTTGGCGGCAGAACGGGCACTTGAGCAACGCCCGATTGAAGGCGGAATTCAATCCTTGATTGTTCCTGCGGTTGTTTGCTGCGCATTCAGTATTGAGCTTTCGTCTAAGTGCATGTCGACCGCCTGGGGGCATGACTTGAAGGATCTTTATGACGGTCTTTCAGAGCCGCAGCGATCTGAAATTTTAAGGCGCATGGAAATGGATGAATCTGGGTTCACTGCTTGCCTGCAAAATTCCGCGTCCTTATTCAAGGACTGGAGATATTTGCATGAACATGTTAGCGGCAATGTTAAGATGGATTTTCTCCAGAAATTGGCTCGGATTTGTATCGAGATGATAGAACCAAATACATAGGGCTACCTGTCACCTTGACTAAGTCGCCGGTAATACTCCAGGGTCGGTTCATCGAGGGCGACCATGCCTTGCAGCCGCGCCGTGCCGGGCAGGAATCCGCCCTCGCCATCGGGAACCAGGACCCGCACCGGGCGTTCATCCACGATGCGGGCCGGGGTGCCCATCTGCGCCCAGACGATCTCACGGTCTACGGCCCAACGGGCGCAGCCGGTCAGGCCGAGCGAGCACAGCAGGATCAAGAGCGGCAGGATCCGATACGGCACGGGCGGTCTCCTTCTTCGGTGGGAAGAACAACTCGATGAACAAGCGCAGGATGCCGACCACCAGGGTGGTGAGGCCGGCGTCACTCACTTCTTAACGCTCGTGCGGCTGGCGGTGTAGCCGAGGCTGGCCAGCACTGAGAGGATGCCGCCGCAGAACTGGGCAATCATGCCGCCCTCGGGGATGGCGCCCGAGGCGAGGACGATGCCGAGTAAGGTGGCGATGCTGGCCAGCCAGAACTCCGAGGTCTTAAAGCCGGGCTTGGGATCGGGCTTTACCGGATCGGTGGCGGTGGCGAGGCGTCGGGTGGCGGCGTTGGGGTCGGTCATGGTGCGGTTCCTTTCCGGTCGACGAAGACCGCTTTCAGGAGTGAGAGATCAGCGACAGCCGACTGGCGGTCGCGGGCTTTGGGCAGGAAGTCATCCGGCGTGTAGGGCCGGCGACGTTTGGGATCACGATGACAATTGGCGATCAGGGCCAGGAGCGCAGCACTGTGCTGCCATTGTTCCTGCTGCCGGGCCTCGGCCATGAGCAGCAGTTCGCGCAGGGTCAGTCCGGCGGGATCGACTCCGCAGATGCCGGCGAGTCGCCAGACAAGAGCCCAGGCGCGGTGAGCGTGTTCAGGCGCTGCTCGGCGGCGTCCAGGGCTGCCGTCTGCCAGTCCTCCAACTTGGTCAGGGCCTGGCGCAGCAACCGGGCCTTCGGTGCGGGGAAAAAACCGACCAGGCCCTCCAACAGGGCGGCGGTCGCAGCAGCCACGGCATCGCCGGCCAGAGCGCGGCCGAAGTCGGCATCATCCACGCCCCGCACATCTGCTTCGGGCTTGACCACGGCATAGAGCACATCGGCCAGCAGCACCGGATCGCCGGAGAGCCGTTCGATGAGGTCCCCGCCCAGCACGCCCATGAGGTCGGTGCCGGTGAGGGTACGGACGCGACGGATGGTGTCGACGGTGACGGCCACACTCCAGGCGCGGCCTTGGGTGTCGGAGAAGGTGTGCATGCTCACTCCGTTCGCATGGGGCTTGCGGCTTGCGTCCTGCGGCTTGCGGTCGACCTGCGGACCTTCCGCAAGTCGCCAGCCGCAAGTCGCAAGTCAGTCAGGGCACCGTGACCCAGGCGGGCGCGGTGGCGGAATAGGTCGGCTTGGCGGTCACCGACACGGTGATGGCTTCCTCCAGGGCCTCGTTGCGGCTGAACGAGGTGATCGAGCAGTCGGCCTGCAGGCCCTGGCTGCCAGTGGTGGCGATGTCCTGGTCCATCACCGCCAGGCCGATGGCGGCGTTGCCAAAGAAGGCATCCTTTATCGCGGTGAAGCCGGCGTCGCTGGTATCCCAGACCATCTCGAACTCGATGGAGCCTTCCTTGAGCGTGCCCACCGTCGCCCGCCAACCGGCGTTGGCGCGGGTGGTGACATCGGCTTCGCCGGTCTCCAGATTGAGGGTGAGGTCCTTGACGTTGCCCAGCTCCAACCACGGACCAGGGTCATCGACCCCTCCGGTCTTGTAGTAGAGTTTGGCCTGCATGCCGAGACGGATGGCCATGGCTGTTCCCTTTCGATGTTCTCAAAATGTTAGCACTGGATACTGTTCCAGCATGTGGTGGTGTATCCTGATAGTCGCGCCCGTGTCTTGGATCCTGTTACGGAGCAGAAAAATCCCCGCTTCAATACGATACAGATCAGCTCGCAAGCTTGAGTGGGACAATCTGTTCCCTGGGAAGACCGGCGACGTGGACGTTTTTTTGGTTATCATAGCCGATGCATTCGGGTTTTCTCGAAAACACAGATGGAGACTGGACCCATCAGATCAGATTCTTGATGTTTATCGTTGGTTTGTTGGAAAGTGGCCCTGTGCCTCAATGGAACTTGAGATCTTGATGTTGAGATTATCAGACGCATACAATATTGATGTAACTTTGAATGAACATTTCCTTGAGATGAACTTGGCTGATGCTTTCAAGACTGTGACAATGCCTGGGTTAGAGATGAATACAGAATGAGCCATGTTTTGCTTGCGCCATAACAGAGATCAACGAACAGACTTCGCCCACAAAGATGGCAATTTCTGCTGCTCAGCCTCAAAGGCTGGGCGCATGAAGGGGCGCGGACGATAGATCGCCGGGTGCAGGCGACCGCCCCGGCGGCGCATGATCCGACCACCGGTTTCCAAAAGGCGTGGAGCATCCCCGCCCTTGGCGTTGAGTCGCACCGGACCGATGACCACCGAGCGGCGATTGGGCTCGTAGGAGAAGTAGATGTTGCGGCGCAGCAGGCCGGTGTGGCTGTGTGGCGGCGCACCGGGCCGACTGGTGCCCTTGCGGGGCCGGATCGAGGTCTGGGAGCGCCGCCGCACGAAGGCCCCGAAACGCGACAACACCCGCCGCTGAGCCCTGGTGGTGGCAGCCAGCACCCGCTGCCGGTCGAAGAAGCGGGATGTGACCTGATCAAGTCGCAGCCCGATCATGGCGGGGTCTCCATCTTGATCCAGAAGATGCGATAGGGCAGGCCACTCGCTGCCCCTGCGGCCGTGGCCAGACAGCCCCCGGCGCCGTTGGTGGTGATGAACACCAGTCCGCCGCTATCTCCGGCAAACTGGATGACGTTATCGCCCGTGCCGGCGTTGCGCGACACCAGGGCGACGGCAAAGTAGTTGGCATTGCTGCCGATATTATTGACCAGAACGACATAACTCTCGCCATCAAGACAGGTGAAGAACTCCTGATGATCCAGCGAGCTATCGAGCGACCGAGTGGCAGCCCCGGCAACGACCCCGGCTGGACCTTGCGGACCGGCAGGACCCGTGGGGCCTTGTGGGCCGGTTGGTCCTTCCGGTCCCATCGGGCCGATGGGACCATCAGCACCGGCTGGGCCTTGTGGACCGGCAGGCCCTGGAGGCCCGTCTGCCCCTGCTGGACCCTGTGGGCCGGCTGGGCCTTCCGGCCCCATCGGGCCGACAGGGCCGTCTGCCCCCACTGGACCCTGCGGACCTTCCGGCCCCATCGGGCCCTGTGGTCCGGCAGGTCCGGCAACCACAGCCTCGCCGACAGAGCCATCCAGATGCTTGGCCTTGAAGCGCAGATGACCGGCAGCCGGATCATACCAGCCGGCATACTGCCCCGGCGTCAGGCTGGCATCGGCGGCTTCGTCAGATCCGCCGATCACGCTACCGGCAGCCCGCAGATGACTGGTGGCCTCGACCTCCAGCGGCTTGGCCGCAGAACCGAAGGTGGCCCGGTGGGCGGCGGTGGAACGCGCCCCTTCACCCAGGGCCAGAGCGCGGGCATGCGTGGCCTGCGCATCAGAGCCGATAGCCACGCTGCTGTCAGCCGAGGCCCCGCCAGTGCGACCGATGGACACCGCCCGGCGGGCCGCTGCCAGCGACGGGCGACCGATGACGATGCAGTCCTGCTGGGATGGCGGCGTACCGCCATTGGTCACGATCACAGCGTTGGAGACATTGGCGACCATGCCCCGGCCCAAGATCACGGTATTGGCCTGGTTGGTGTCGACGTTCTCGCCAACCACCGTTGAACTGATGCCGCCAGACATCGGCGAGCGCAGCCGGACACGATCGGCCACCAGGGCCTTGGTCGTGGGATCCCAGGCCAACTCAGGAACCGCAGCAAAGGCTGATCCGAGCTTGAGCTGGATCTGATGGTCCTCGCCAGCCGGGGGTGCCCCGCCACCACCGATGATGCCGTAGTAGGGCATTACCAGGTCCCGCCGATGACAGTGACGATATCACCGGGAGTGCCGCGCACCCGCAGATCAGCCAGATTCACCCGCACCAGGGTATGGTATTCGCCTGGAATCCACGGCACTTCCTGGCCGGTGTCGCCCAGGAACAACATGGGGCCGCTGTTGCCGGGCGGCGACTGGACATCGACCGTGGCGACCTCCAGATCACGGTCGGTCAGAGGCTGCCAGTCGGCAGTGACGCTGATCAGGCGCTGGATGATATTATTCACAGGCTCTCCCAATTCCGATAGCTCACAGCGATCAGCCCGGTGAACTGTCGCAGTTCATTGAGATGCTCAGGGGCGGCGAGCAGGGTGTGTTCGGTTGAGGCCCAACGGACTTCAGGCAGGGCGGGCAAGGCAGCGCCGGTCAGGTGCTCAGCAATCTCCCCGCACACAGCAACCAGGGCATCGACTGCTGCCAGGTCCTGGGGATCGACGCGCTGCTGCACGGCGACCTCGATGCGATGTTCAGCCTGGATGGCCGCACGGCTGACGGTGGTCAGGGTGCGGGAGGTCGGCACCACCGTCACCCGCAGGCTGTCCATCTCGCCCAGGTCGTAGACCGGCAGCCAGGCCCGGATGGCGGTGACGGGCTGGGCAAAGACCGTAGCGTTGAGGCTGTCGGCCACCGCCTGGGCGATGTCAGGAGTGGTGGGCATGTTCGCTCCGCTCACGGCTATTGGGCTGATCGGCCTGAATGCGCCGATCCCAAGAGTCCATCTGTCCACGGTCCAACAGCCGATTGATCGCCTGGGCATTGCGTTCCAGGGCCGCCACCAGGGTGTCGCGGATCCAGTGCTGCTGGGCATCAATGCTGGCCGCCATGCGGCGCTCGCGGTGATGATCCCGCCACAGGACGTAGGC
>SLQH01000396.1 GCA_007131555.1 Planctomycetota bacterium
CAATGGAAGATTTGCGGGCTGATTTTCCACTCAATGGAAGTTTTTGGAGCTGATTTTACACTCAATGGAAAAGTGAAAATCGGTGATTGGAATGTCGCTATCCGATCCATTCGTTCTACCAAATTGTGCGGACGTGAGGATAGTCTCGGATCAGCTGATCTTTGGAGATTATTGTGGCATTTTCTTCCCGGGCAGTCGCCACGATGATTTGATCGGCGGGATCTCCATGAAACGGTTGCGGCAAGGACGTTGATCGGTAGGCAATTGTTGGTGTCAAGGGAACGAGACGGAGTTTGGGCATATGCAAGGCTTCCGTTATCCATTCCTGCGGCTCACAGGATATGCCGATGCGTTGTTTCTCAATTAATTTGCAAAACTCCCAGGGCGAAATGGCAGAAAGTAGCACTTCAGAATAATCCTGTACTGCTTCTATCGCCGCCATCGCTCGTCGCCTGGCCTCCACCGGATCACGGCTGGTCATCACCGATGTCGGCAGCGTCAAGGCTCCCCTGTGCCGTGAACTGGAAGACCTGGCCGCAGCAGGGCGTTTCGTCGGCAGTCACCCGATGTGCGGCAGCCATCTGCAAGGACTGGCTCATGCCCGTCCGGACCTGTACCAGGCTGCCCTGACAGCCATTACCCCACATCCACACGCGCCCGAGCAGGCCATCGCGGCTGTGGAGCGACTGTGGCGGGCGATTGGCTGCCGCTGCCTACGCCTGGAACCACAACAGCACGATGAAGCCGTAGCGCAAGCCTCTCACCTGCCGCATGTCCTGGCGGCCACCACCGCTGCTCTGCTCTCACCCCAGGCCCTGCCCCTGGCCGCCAGCGGTTTTCGTGACACATCACGTGTCGCGGCCGCCGGTCCAGCCCTATGGCGAGACATTCTGTGCGACAACCGGGCCGCCGTCATCCGCGCCCTGGCTGGGGCCACGGCCCACCTTGACATCTTGACCCAGGCCCTTGCCGATGATGACAGGGCAGCCGTGGAGCGCTGGCTCAGTGCCGGACAGGACGGCCGAACCCGCTTCGAGCAGCACCAGCAGCACATCAGCCAGCAGCAATCCGACTGATTGCCACGCTGACTCTTCACAATGACTATTAACGGTGGTATACGACATCGTCATCGGACAAGATGAAACCATGACCTTACCAGCTCCCATCATACCGCTGAGCGAAGTCGCCCTGATCGACGAAGCCGCTGCAGCCCTGGGTCAGGACATCGGAACCCTGATGGAACGAGCCGGAACGGTTTTGGCCGAAGAGGTGATGGCCCGCATGAAACCAGACGGCCGGGCCTTGGTGGTCACCGGCCCCGGCAACAACGGCGGTGACGGCTGGGTGGCGGCCCGCATTCTGGCCCAGGCCGGCGTCTGTGTCGCAGTATGGCCGGTCATTCCACCGCGCACCCCCTTGGCCCAGGCCGCTGCCGACCGGGCGGCCGGAATCACCACGACCGACCGACCTGAGGATTTCTCTGCCACCATAATAGTAGACGCGATACTTGGTGCTGGGGCCAATGGCAAGCCGCGCGGAGCAGTGGCTGACGCCCTGCGCCGCCTCAAGGCACTCGGCATCCCCTCAGTAGCCGCCGATGTACCAACCGGTCTGGGCAGCGATCTGCTCCTGAACAACTGTTTCACGGTTTGTTTCCAGGTGGCCAAGGCTGAACTGTTGCTGGATGAGCGCATCGGCGACTTCAAGACGGTCGACATCGGCATTGAGCCCTCGGCATATCAAGAGATACATCCCAATATCATGCGCCTGTTCCCGCCCCTGGATGCCAACGGTCACAAAGGGCAGCATGGCGAACTGTTGGTGATCGGTGGCGGAGCCTTCCCAGGAGCCCTTCACCTGGCCACCACCGCCGCCCTGCGAACCGGTTGTGATCAAGTGCGGGCCTTCACCGCCGACGGGCCGGCCCTGCCCCCCAGCATCATCACCCACCGCCAACAGGGACGCTCCCTGGCCCCCACCGCCGACGAGATCCTGTCACCGCTGATCGCCCGCGCCAATGCGGTACTGATCGGCCCCGGCCTGGGCCGGGACCCCGGCAGTCCCGAAGCCTCGCAACAGGCCTTCAGTCTGGCCACCGAGATGGAAGTGCCGGTGGTCATTGACGCCGATGGCATCGCCGCCTGCGCCAGCGCCCTGCGAGCGCTCCCAGTCGGTCCGGTACCGGTCATCATCACCCCACATCGCGGCGAGGCCCGCAACCTGCTCAATGCTGAACCGAATGAAACCCATATCCACGCCTTCGCTCGCCCCGACCGGGTCATCCTGCTCAAGAACCGGATAGACTTCATCTCCAACGGACGGCGCTGGGTCCGCAACCATCATGGCAATCCGCGCCTGGCCATGGGCGGCAGCGGCGACTGCTTGGCCGGCCTCACCGCCGGGCTCCTGGCCCGTGGCCTGACCCCATTTGATGCCGCCCGTCTCGCCGTCTACTGGCTCACAACCTGTGCCGACGCCCTGTGGGCGGAATCCGGTCCATGCTATATTCCCGAAGACATCATCGAACGACTTCCGGCAACCCTGCGATCAGGCCTGATGGCCATCAACGCATGGCCTCCAATCCGCGACGATCAACCAGCCGGATAGGACCGCACAGTGACGATCAGCCGTGATAATAATGACACATCGGACCGTCTTCGGTACAGATGATGATGGCCCCACATTCCTCGCAACGAATCCGATAGCGGGCATATCGGCGCTGGAAACCATCGCAACGCCTCAAGTCATCAGACCCGGGCGAACCGAGGAAGGCGTAGAGGGCATCACTGAATGATGCGCCACACCCTGGACAACAGGCTTGCGACATGGCCCGCGCAAACAAGCGCCGCCGGGTATGGACCTGAACCGCCCACACCAGCGGGACCAGCATAAACAGCGTCCACCACATCATCCCTGCTCACCCATCGTCAGTACCCAACAACAGCACGTGTTCCAACACCAGGATCGCCGAGCCCTGCTCAAGCCCCAACAGCACCGCTGCGACCTCACCATCCCATGAGGCGTGGCCGATATGAGCACGACCCCTGACATCAGGACCGCCGCCATCCACACGATGATGGCGCCCAGCATGGTCCTCCACGGCAATCAGCCAACGACCATCTGCGCTGCACTCCATCTGGCGCAAACGCCATGCAATCGATCGCACCGCCACATCATCAGGCACAGGCCAGCGAACCAAGGCGGGTTGCTCGTCATCAGCATGGCCATGTACCCACCATTCGCCACCATCACTGGCCGAGATGGACGCCTCATGCCAGGCCCGAACCACTCCGATGGCCTGGGCCGGCACCTGATCAGCCTGAGCAAAATCCCACTGCTCGCGCACCTGTGGCAGCAACACCACTCCGTTCTCATCAACCCAGCAGCACCCTCCTGGTCCCAACATCTCTTGCCTACCGTCGAAATCGATCCGGGTCGAACCGTCATGCACCACGACCAAGGCCTGTTGATCAACCACGCTGATCGCGGCAGAACCCTCGACCGACACCTCCGCCCACGGCACCACACAAGACCACGCCCCATCTAGCGCCTGAACCATGAGCGTGCCATCATGCAGGACAGACGTCCGTACATCCTGCCGCTGCATCCGCCCGCGACCAATGAGCTCCAAGCGCAACTCATCACCATCCATAAAACGAAGAGCGGCCTGACGATCAGCGTTGATATCCCCACCAACCGGCAGCACATCACCAACCATTGCATAAGCCCGTTCTCCGCCACCACCAATCATCGCCTGCCCTTGAACCATCACCACCTGCAGACCTGAAGGGCGATACCACAGCCGCAAACACAGCCCAAACACCACCAAGCCCACAACCCCCACGATACCTACCACCAACAATACAGCCTGCCCCGCCCGCCCATCAACCATACCACACCTCCAATCACAGAATCAGGATCAGGATCATCCCGCCCATCTTTTTTAAATTGCCATCCACTGTATCACTAACCAGTACTATGTTCTATGTTAGCACTGAAGACAATGTCTCAGTCTCGTACACTGATGATCAGATGTATGCTCACACCAACACCGTGCGCCCGAAGCCCGTACCTCGTACCGGACTCATGGATTTTCTGCCAAATCCGGTCGATCGACTGACGCGAACTACAAAGCTCCTGCGCTATTCGTCGTTCGTTGCTGGAACAGGACGCAGTTGGTCCGCGCTCGACTATGGCCTCGACGACGTGCTTCCGCTTGGAGTTGATCTCGCGCCCCAACGCTGCCGTGGCTCATTTGCTGATGACCACGCATAGTAGTCAGCCAAGTCCCTGGGGACCAGTCGGGGTCAAGTCGACTCAGTAGATGCGGCAGACAGAGCGGCACTGCACCGCGTTTGTCACAGCGCAACCATCGTCCGGTCGCCTCAACCAGCGCCAAGTAAGCAGACGCCGTCCAAGAAGACGATGCCCCGCCACCATCAGCGGTCACGATTGCTATTGGGGTCAGCCAGGTGCGCTCTGCCGTACGTACCGACTGCGCCAAGAGATCACGCTCAACACGACCTGGACGCACCACGGCGATATCATGTGACGGAGCAGACGTCCGCGACTCTTGCTGGCCAGGCTGGCTAGACAGAACGTCACATTGGCCCCCTCTACCTGACTGAGCCCCCAAGCCATCCAGCTCTTGACGCAGTTCGTTCAATCGCAATTGACCACTGGTATGATCACTCTGTTCAATATCAGACGCCATCGCTGCCCGCACTGGATTAAGATCGACATACGCCATACAAGCCAGCAATGCCGGCTTATCAAGCAGCGGGGTAGAGCTGTAACGACCTTCCCAGAAACGACCGGTGCAATCATCCTCAGCATTGGCCCGACGAGCGATCACCTCACACAAACAACGCATGAACCAGGATAAGGATCCTAAACGCTCACGCCGGAGGGCTATCCACCCCGAGTCTCCCACGACAGCGGCTAATCGCGATTGATCAATCTCCACATCAGCTGCCCGACGAGCAAAATCGCCGTCCCAATGCCCAGGGAACACCCGTAACCACCGCTCCGCAACAGTTTGATCGCTCCACTCAGACGCCGCCTGGGGGTCCATCCGCACCACTATATGCACATGGTTGCTCATCACAGCAAAGGCCGCTACTTCGCACGAAAAAACTTCGCGCAGAAACCGTAGACGGTCTTCGATCCAAACGCGACGATGCGCAAAGCCATCTCCAGCTAGATATGCCCGCCGCACACAACGCGCCACACAGTGTACCCAGCCAGGACGACTAAAGTTGATCTGTATATGACGAGGAATGGCCATGCCCCTCAGCCTGCCATGGACCCAGCATCAGAAAAGAGCCTTCCGCTATCAGCAGATCAACCTGCATCATACAGTGGATGGCAATGTATTCTTGGTTCGCTGTTTGCGTTGGGGGTGGTGGTGGGTTATAATATGTTTTCGAAGGGATGATGATGGAGCTATTCGTTTTGGCGCTGCAAGCTCGCATTCTGTTGGGGGTTGGTCTGCTGTGGTTGGCGATCGGCCTGTATCTGGGGCATGACCCTGTAATGGTGTCGTGGCGGGCTGCGGCAGCAGCCTTGGTGGCCTTGGTCTTGGCCCGGGCTTTGTTGGGGATTGCGGTGCGGTCTGTGGCGGCAGCTATGGTCGAGACGGCGGACGCGCCGCGTGGTGATGTGGGCGAGACGGTGGAGGCCGGCTGATGAACCGTCGGCAGAGGACTGCCTCCAGTGATCAGTTGAATGCGTACAAGGCTGCCAGCACCCTGCGGTCCCCTTCTGAACGCGAGGCCGAAATCCTGCGTCACTTGCCCTTGGTCCACACCATCGTAGACCGTATCGCCAGCACCCTGCCCCCCAATCTTGATCGTGAGGACCTCTTTCATGCCGGTGTCATTGGCCTGATTGATGCCATAGACCGTTTCGATTGTCGTCGCGACACGGCCTTCAGCACCTATGCCGTGTTGCGCATTCGCGGAGCGATCATTGATGATCTGCGTTCACGTGACTGGGTGCCACGCGGCGCTCGACAACGAGCCAAGGCCTATCATCAAGCGATTGAGGACTTGTTGCGCATCCATGACCGAGCTCCAAGCGATGATGAGTTGGCGCGTCATCTGGGCATCAGCGTTGATCAGTTGGCTGACATGGAACGCGACGCCCAGTTGGCCATGCAGGTTTCGCTGGACACTCCGATCGGTGATGACGGACATCTTGAGGCGGTCTTGCCGGCTCAGACTGCTGTGCCGGCAAAGGTTGGTCAGGCCATAGACCGTGAAGAGCAGGAACAGGTTCTTGAGCACGCCCTGGCCCAGCTTGATGAACAGGACCGCATCATCCTGAAATTATACTACTTTGAGGGCCTGTTGATGAAGGAGGTGGCAGCGGTCATCGGCAAGACCGAGAGCCGGGTCTGCCAGATCCATGCCCGATTGATGGCCGTACTGCGCAGCCGTCTGCGCTCTGCCTGTCTCTTGTAGCCGCCTTGACGCCTCCCGGCCTGTACAGAAGGATCGGGCGGCTGTTCATCGCCTCATCACCGGTCAATCAGCACAAAGGTGCGCCATGCTGTTGCCACCACCCAGCGAAGGACAACGTCGTGATCAGCCTGGCATCACCGCCCAGGGCAAGCCGGTTGATCTGGTCGCCAAGGAGGAAGCAGGCCGCGATCTCGGTGCAGTCCTCAAGATCGGCACTGTGGTCAGTGCCCGGGTCATGGAACGCTTCGACAACGGCTCCTATCTGTTCGCCCTGCGCGGTCGACATCTCATCGCCGAGAGTCAGGTGCCCTTGTTGCGCGACAGCGTGGTCCGCTTTGTGGTCACCGGCACTAATGACACCATCAGTCTGCGTCCCCTTGATGCCCCTGTAGGACAGGACCGCCTTGATAGCCACGGGGCCGCAGCCGTCCTGCGCCAGTCAGCTCTGGCGGGCCTCCCCCAGGCCCCGGCGGCTGTCGATGCCTTTATCCAGACGGGAGCCCCGCTGGATGTTTCCCGCCTCCAGGCAGCAGCCCAGCATGCCGGCCAGGTGCCAAGTACTCAACAGCCGGTGATCCTGGCCGCCCATGCCCTGCTGGCCCAGCACCAACTGCCGGTCACCCCCGCGCTGCTGGCTCTGGCCCAGCAGGCTGTCAGCGG
>SLQH01000068.1 GCA_007131555.1 Planctomycetota bacterium
CGACGTCCAGGCTGGTATTGGGCGAAGGCATGGCATCCACGCGTCTGCACGCGGGCCAAGGCCCGGTGCTCCGTGGTGGGTTTGGGGTGGGCGGTGGTTGCTGGCGAGTCCGGGGCCGAAGGTGCGCTGTGCCATGCTCGGTCGCTCTCCCTTGCAGACTCTCGGGTCCGGCTGATGACCCGTCACTGCCGTCAGACGCGACCGCCCCTTGATGCTGTGCGGCGATTCGTGACAATCACTGTTACGAGAGGGGTACCGCAATGGCCTTCCGCGACAAGATCACCACGTTCTTCGGCCGCAAAGCCAAGTCCAAGGATGATATGGCGACACCACGGGAGTATGGGTCTCAGAAGGATTCCTTGTCACAGGATCAAGATGCCGAGGAGCAGTCGCGCCTGCATGTGCCCAGTCCGGCCACCGAGGAGGAGCGCCGCGAGTTGGTCCAGCAGATGCACGAGGACTTCTGTTTGGTCGGTTCGGTGCTGGACCGTCTGGGGGACCATGTCCAGTCGAGTCTCCAGGTCATGCGCGACATGCATGCCGCCCAGCAACGCCTGCCCGAGATCATGGACCGTCAGCTCCAGGTCGCTGATCAGACCGCCGCCGCCGCCCAGGCCAGCGGCGCAGCCCTGCACAGCCTGACGGAGGCCCTGCAGCGGCGTGATGAGACCCAGGAGCAGGCCGTCATCCAGCTCAAGCTGTTGGCCCAGGAGATGGCCGCCCAGCGCCAGCATGACAAGGAGCGGGCCGATCTGTTGCTGATGGCCCAGCGCTCCGGGCGGCGCCTCATGGCGGTGGTGCTGTTTCTGCTGTTCATCCTGTTCATCGGCGTGCTGGCCCTGCTTTTGGCGGTGGTCCTGCAGATGGGGCCATTTCGCGACCGGGTGACGACCAGCCGGGGCGAGCCCATTGATGTCTGGTCTCGGACCGAGGCCCTCGATGCCGCCCGGAGCAGTCCCGATCCGATCATCCGCGAGCGTGCGGCCGAGGTTTCACGCTGAACCCATTCTGTCAGTGGCCGTTCACCCTTTAGGAGCCTGTAAGGAATAGACTGACACTTCGCCTGGCTTGGCCTTTTCGGCCCCGATTCCGCCGAAATCCTCACCATAGCTACGGCTATGGCTGCGGTTTTCGACGAAATCGTGTCTCGAAAATGCACTGCGCTTGTGCTCGGTCGCTATCCCTTACAGACTCCTAGTGATGTGGTATGGTCACCAGTCCATTGTCTCCTCAAGGAGTGGTTCATGTTCGGATCGGTTCCTCCCGATGGGTCCAAGCCAGTACGTTTTCGCCTGCGCAGGAAAGACGACCAGCCGTCCGGTGTGCGTGGCCCTCAGCCGGCCATCAAGCGTCGTGAGCGCATACGGCTCCTGCTGTTCTGCTGCGGTACCATGGTCTTCTTCGTGGTCCTGGCCACTATCCTGCAACGTGGTCGTGAGGCGACGCCCTCCGGTCCTGCCGGTCTGGGTGAGCAGCTTGATGATGTGGTGATCGAGGACCGTCCTCTGCCTGATCTCGAGGCGGTTGCCGCCCTGCCTGATTATGACACCCTGGCCGCTCTGGCCTCGCGGGTCGCCAAGCATCTTGATGATCATCGAGATCTGTATCTGCATTTCACGTCGTTCTCGCCCAGTTCCTTTGCTTGGGCCCAGGCCCAATTGCTACGAGACCGCGAACAGCGCCCCTCCTATCAGGGTTTTGATGTCCAGTCGATCCTGCGCGATACGGTGCCTCTGGGGGCGCCGCTGCTGGTGACCGGTGGGCTGGTCGATCTGCGTTCCGAGACCATTGTCGGGAGCGGTGGCGATGGCCGCCCTGACGAGGAATGGTGGCGGATGACGGTGTTGCTGCACAACCTGCATGAGCAGAGCTGGTATCTCCATGTCGTGGCCCCGTCATGGGCCATGCCCGAGGATCTGGCGACCGGCGACACGCTGCGTTTCGCCGGTCGTTATCTGGGGGTGGTCGACATGCCGGCGGTTGATGACCAGATGGTCCCCATCCCCACCATGGCAGCTGGCGTGGTGCGGGTCGCCGATCAGAGCGAGCAAGAGGTGATCGGATTGCTCGGCCTGGGTCGTGAGGCGGCTGCCGGGGGGCGTTGGCGGTCCGATCCTCAGGTCTTCGACCTGATCGATGATAGCCGTTTCGTCCTTGAGCTGCGTCCCTATTACTACCTGCTGGGCAAGGTCCGCAATGAGGCCAGCGTTGAGCGTGATCCCTACCGGGATGCCGAAGACGGCATCCAGCGGGCTCTTGATCTGCATTTGCAGCCCGAGGATTTCCGTGGTCAGGCCTTCAGTATTGAAGGACGGGTATGGGATGTCCGCGAGGACTACGAGGTGGCCCGCGACCAGCCCTTCAACGTGCGGCGGGTCTACCGCATCCGGCTGTGGAAGCGGGTATTCGGAGTCGATCATCCGGTCCAGCGCGGCGACGAGATCGAGATCAGCCGATCCGGTTGGCTGCATCTCTTTGAGTTGGCGGTGATTGATCAAGGCGGCCTCAAACCTGAGGATCTGCCCCAGCCGGGTCAGATGGTACGGGCCAGGGGGCGCTTCCTCAAGGTGCATGGCTATCCCATTGCGCCCAATCCCCTGCGCGATCATTACAGCGGCATCTCCCGCCAGAGCAACGAGGCCTACGCCAAGCTGTTCGTGGTCCCATCTTTTGAGATCCTGCCCGATCCGGTACCGATCGACTGGACCTACCTGACCATCATATTCCTGGGCATAGCCATCAGCTTTGGGGTATGGATGGCGGTGTTGATTCGCGGTGAGACCATGACCCATCATGCGGTGATGGGGCCGGTGGAGCGTCTACGGGCCACCCGTCGCAAGCTCCACAAACAAGCTGCCCAGAACGGTCAGTCTGCCGCATCTGATGATGGGCATGATCCGGTGGTGGCTGCGGATGCCGATGCTGCCGACGAGTCTGATCCTGACGCCGTCCGCAACAGCGATGAAGACGGCTGAGGCCGGCTTGTCGGCAAACAGGGCCGGTGGTGGATGCGTAGTGGCGTCATTGAGGGCATGAGCCCAGCCTTTCATCATCCATGACGGCTCTGCCCGTCCATCTTGTAGCAAAGGATCTTCTCCCATGACCAGTCTCGTCACTCGTGAAGCCCCCGATTTCACCGCCCAGGCGGTGCTCCCTGATGGAACCTTCTCCGAGATCACCCTGGCGCAGCAACGCGGCAACCATGTCGTGCTGTTCTTCTATCCCCTCGACTTCACCTTCGTCTGCCCGTCTGAGATCCTGGCCTTCGATCGGGCCGTCGATCAGTTCGCTGAACGTCATACCAAGCTCTTCGGTATTTCGGTGGATTCCCATTTCACGCATTGGGCCTGGCGCAATACCCCGGTTGACCAGGGCGGTATCGGTCCGGTCCGCTATCCGCTGATCAGTGACCTGGACAAGAACATTGCCCGTGACTACGGGGTGCTGGTCAATGAATCGGTGGCCTTGCGCGGTCTGTTCCTCATTGATCGGCAGGGCATCGTTCGCCATCAGCTGGTCAACGACCTGCCCCTCGGGCGCAGTGTCGAAGAGGCCATCCGGGTCCTTGATGCCCTGCAGTTCACCGAGGAACACGGCGAGGTGTGCCCGGCCAACTGGCGCCGGGGTCAACCGGCGATGGTCCCCAGCGCCGAGGGTGTGGCCAGCTATCTGGCCCAACACCATGCTTGAACGCTTCCGGGCGCGACCATAGAGTAGGGTCGTCGAGTCGGTCTGGGTATCGACCCCGTGAGGGGTATGAGCGTGTGCTGAAGGCCTGCTCACGGTCGCACGAGGGCGATTGTTGTTCCGATCATCATCGGTCCGGCTGTGGTGACGCTGACGACCATTGCCGGCACCATCTTTTCATTGTCAGTAGCGGGAGTCTCCATGGCTGTCATCAACGATATCTTCCATTGTCCTCTGTGTGGACATGTCATCGAAGTGCTTGGCAAGGGTGCCGGCACCCTGGTGTGCTGCGACAAGCCGATGCAGCAGCTTGAGGCCAATACCACCGATGCGGCCCAGGAAAAGCATGTCCCGGTGGTCAACCTGGACGATGGCAAGATCACCGTCCAGGTCGGTTCCGTGGCCCATCCGATGACTGAAGAGCACTACATCATGTGGATCGAGGCGATCGTTGATGGCATCACCTATCGGGCAGATCTCAAGCCGGGCGATGCCCCGACTGCCGTGTTCTGCGGCGGCCAGCAGGTCTGTGTACGGGCTTACTGCAATCTCCACGGCTTGTGGAAGGCCTGAGTCCATCGGGCCCCTGGCGGTGGTCACAGCTGTGATCTGCCGGGGCGCCCAACGGCCCTTGGCGAGGGAATCTGCGGTGCGGTGGTATCGTGGCATGGTGCTTCCGGCATCGTTTGATCATCCTTGTAGTGGGCGCGGCCATGTTTGATGCTCTGCGCACCCGCACCCGGCTGTTGCTGGCCTTCTTGGGTCTGTATCTGGTCATAAGCGTGACCGCCGGTTGGTCAGCCTGGCGTCTGATTGATCGTCAGTTGGCCCAGGCGGCGTCGGATTCGGCACGCCGGGTGGCGGGGGTGCTGGCCGGGGGCGGTTTCACCCTCAATGATCGGACCCTGCGTCTGATGCAGGAGCTGACCGGCTTCGACTTCGATCTGGTTGATGGTCCGGCCCGGGATGATCCCGGGGTGGTGACGGCCGTGATCAGTGATGGTGTGCATGGCGGCCGTCTGGTCGAGGTTCGTTATCATACTGCCGCCCACGCCAGGGCCTCGTCGGCAGTCCTGCTGGTCAGCGCTCTGTTTGTGGTTGGCGGGGCGGTGGCCTGTGCGGCGGTGTCCTGGTTGCTGTCCCGATATCTCGCCCGTCCTCTTGAGGTGCTGGACCGCAGTGCTCGGAGCATTGGCGATGGGCGGCTTGATGAGCCGGTGCCGGTGGTCGGTGGTGGTGAAGTGCGTGATCTGGCCCAGACCTTCGAGGTCATGCGCTGTCGGCTCCAGCAGTTGGATGCCGCCAATCGTCGTGCCGAACGCTTGGCGACCCTGGGCACGTTTACGGCGACCATCGCCCACGAGGTGCGCAATCCGCTGTCGGCCGTCCGTCTGACGGTGCAGATGCTGGCCCGCCGGTATCCCGATGACTCGGGGCTGGCGATGATCACCGATGAACTCGAACGTCTTGACATGATCGTCGATGAGCTGCTGGCCTACGCCAGGGGCATCACCATCAATCCCGGTCCCTGCGCCCTGGAGGATGTCGCAGCGGATGTCATCCGCCTGTTGCGGCGCCAAGCAGAGCATGCCGGGGTGACCATGTCGGTGATGGGTGCGGCCTGTGTGCAGGCTGATGCCGTCCGTCTGCGTCAGGCCCTGCTCAATCTGGTGCTCAATGCCATCCAGGCTCAGCACGGCGGTGGGGCCGTGCGGATCAAGATCCTGGCTGATGGTTTTGTGGTCGAGGATGACGGTCCTGGTGTGGCTCCGGAGCTGCGCGACCGTCTGTTCACGCCCTTTGTCAGTGGCCAATCCGGAGGGACCGGCCTGGGGCTCCATCTGGCCCACGAGATCCTGGCCGCACATGGGGCCCGTCTGGAGTATGATGATCAGGCCCCCGGCGGGCACTTTGTGGGTCGAGGCCTGACGCCGCCATGACCGCTGCCAGCTGCCTCTTGGCTGGTGCTGTTATCGGTCTATGCTTCCGCATGATGCACAGCAGGGGCTGTGCTCTTGCGTTTGGCCTGAGATCAGGTCCCCCGTCGTCAGCGATGGGGCTCCTCATTGAGGGCCGTTAGCGGCTCAGGTCCGTCTGATCTGGGTCATGACCGTGCAATAGTTCACCACTAGTCCTACGAGGATCACCATGGCTTTGACGACGTACTTTCAGCATCTCCCGGACATCGTGTATGAGGGTCCAGAGAGCGACAATCCTCTGTCCTACAAGTATTACAACCCGCAAGAGAAGATCGCCGGCAAGACCATGGCCGACTGGCTGCGCTTTGCGGTCTGCTACTGGCATACCTTCTGTGGTAACGGCAGTGATCCCTTTGGGGCCGGGACCATGGTCCGTCCCTGGGAGGCCGGGCGTGAGGGGCTTGATCTGGCCCTGCACAAGGCCGAGGTGGTCTTTGACTTCATCAGCAAGCTTGGCTTGAACTTCTACTGTTTCCATGATCGCGATGTGGCTCCCGAGGGCGGCAGCGTGGCCCAGACCAACAAGAACCTGTGGGCGGTGGCCAAGCGCTTCAAGCAGTTGCAGAAGGCCACCGGCATCCGCCTCCTGTGGGGCACTGCCAACATGTTCTCGCACCCGCGCTTCAACCAGGGCGCTTCCACCACCCCCAATGCCGATGTCTTCGCCTACTGCGCCAACTCGGTCAAGGAGATGCTCGACGTCACCCTGTTCCTGGGTGGTGAGAACTACGTCTTCTGGGGCGGCCGTGAGGGCTATAACAGTCTCCTCAACACCGACATGGGCCGTGAACTCAAGCACCTGGCCCGCTTCCTGCAGATGGCCGTCGACTACGCCAAGCAGATCGGCTTCACCGGTCAGTTCCTGATCGAGCCCAAGCCCTGCGAGCCGACCAAGCATCAGTACGACTTCGACGCCGCCAACTCGCTGTGCTTCCTCAAGACCCACAAGCTCGACAAGCATTTCGCCTTCAACATCGAGGCCAATCACGCCACCCTGGCCCGCCATGACTTCTGCCATGAGCTGGAATGGTGCCGGGTCAACGGCAAGCTCGGTTCGATCGACGCCAACCGGGGCGACCTGCTCCTGGGCTGGGACACCGACCAGTTCCCCAACGACATCGCCGAATGCACCCAGGCCATGCTGATCATCATGAAGCAGAAGGGTCTGGCTCCTGGTGGCCTGAACTTCGACGCCAAGTTGCGCCGTGATTCGACCGACCTGGAGGATCTGTTCCATGCCCACATCGGGGCCGTCGATGTCTGGGCCAAGGCTCTGCGCATCGCCGATCGCATCCGTCGTGATGGCGCTCTTGAAAAAACCGTCGCTGAGCGCTACAGCAGCTTTGATAGCGGTATTGGCAAGGACATCGAACGCGGCAAGACCGATTTCAAGGCCCTTCAGCGCTATATCATCAAGAAGGGTGAGGCAGCCCCGACTGCCAGCGCCCGTCAGGA
>SLQH01000100.1 GCA_007131555.1 Planctomycetota bacterium
GGCGGCACGGCAGCTGTGCTACGGCTCGCAGATACCGCGACTCGTGATCATGGGCGGTAAAAAAGAGCGCAAGCGGGGTACGGCGCTGATGGCGACGCCCCGGCCTATATCGACCGCAAGGTTATTCGCCCGCCAATGCACGCGGGCCAAGGCCCGGTGCTCCGGGTAAAGATGCGACTGCCCTACGAGCTTGTAAGCAAGAAGCCCAATCGTCGCCTGGCGTGGCCTTTTCGGCCCCGATGTCGCAAGCCGACAGCCGGATTCAGGCTTATCCATTCTCTGTATGCCGGTGCATCCGACCCCGGCGGCGCCAGCGCCCAGGGCTGGCCCCACAGTGGGCGCGGAAGGCGCGGGCCAGGCAGGCGGCATCGGCGAAGCCGCATTCCTCGGCGATGGCTCCGTGGCTGAGGCTGCTGCGATCCAACAGCTCGCAGATCCGCTGATGACGCAGGCCGGCCAGACGCTGGTGCGGTGAACAGCCATGGACATCGTGGAACAGGCGTCGCAGATGGGCGGTCGAACAGCCGACGACCTGGGCGATGTCGGGCAGGGCCGGGCGCAGATGGAGGTGGTCAAGGAACCACTGTTCAGCCCGGGCCACCCGTTCGCTGGCCCGGGCCTGGGGCCGGGGCAGATCGGAGGCGATGTCGCGCAGGGCCAGGAGCCCGATATCGGCCACTAGGCGCTGATAGACCAAGGCGGTGAGGGCGGTCGGCTGGGCGAAATGCCGAGCCACCTGCTCGGCCCAGCCCTTGAGGGTGGCGATGTCGTCATCGCTCAGGACGCAGGCCAGATGGCCGCGTTCAGCCAGCAGTCCGGGGAAGGGTTCGGGCATGGTCTCGATATGGAAGACCACCACCTCGGCCTCCTCGCCCGCCACACCGATCCAGCCATGGGGCTGGCCAGGAGCGAAAATCCACATCGTCCGGGCCTGGGGCACCAGGCTTTCACGGCCCAGCATGGGCGCGATGCGGCCCGCCACCACCGCCTCGCATTCCCAGTATGGTCGTGCGACACAGCGGATCGGGCGCTGGTCATAGCGCCGCAGGCCGGTACCGAGATAGCGGATCATGATGCCATCATGACAGGATGTGGATGAGCGAAAAGGCACAGTTTTGCATCGCTCGGCACTGGTCGCCGGAGACCGCCTGCTAGAATGCCATGATCACCCACTATCAGCTCAAGGAGCAGCCATGCCCAGAACCCGTTACGCCCTGGTGGGCACCGGTGGCCGTTCGGCCATGTTCACCAATGCCATCTTCAAGGACTTCAGTGACCGCGCCGAACTGGTCGCCCTGTGCGACATCAACCCCCTGCGCATGGCCCATCGCAACCAGGGCTACCAGAAGGAGTTCGGGGTGGCCGAGCTGCCGATGTACAGCCCGACCGACTTCGACCGGATGATCGCCGAGCAGAAGGTCGACACCGTCATCGTGACCACTGTCGACCGCACCCACCACCAGTACATCATCCGGGCCATGGAGCTGGGCTGCGACGCCATCTCCGAGAAGCCGATGACCACCGATGACGCCAAGTGCCGAGCGGTCCTGGAGGCCGTCGAGCGCACCGGACGCCGCCTGACGGTGACCTTCAACTACCGCTACGCCCCGCGCAACAGCAAGGTCAAGGAACTGCTGATGCAGGGCGTGATCGGCGACGTGATGTCGGTCCACTTCGAGTGGCTGCTCGACACCAAGCACGGGGCCGACTACTTCCGCCGCTGGCATCGTGACAAGCGCAACTCCGGCGGCCTGATGGTCCACAAGTCGACCCACCACTTCGACCTGGTCAATTGGTGGCTCAACAGCTCGCCCCGCACCGTGTTCGCCATGGGCGACCTGATGTTCTACGGCCGCGAGAACGCCGAACGGCGTGGCGTCACCCAGTTCTACGACCGCGGCACCGGCCATCCCAATGCCGCCGGCGACCCCTTTGCCCTGGATCTCAGCGCCCAGGACAAGCTCAAGGGCCTGTATCTGGACTGCGAGGCCGCCGATGGTTACCGCCGCGACCAGTCGGTGTTCGGCGACTGCATCTCCATCGAGGACGACATGTCGGTGCTGGTCCGCTACCGCAACGGGGCGATGATGACCTACCATCTCACCGCCTATTCGCCCTGGGAGGGCTACCGCATCGCCTTCAACGGCACCAAGGGCCGTCTGGAGTACGATGTCCACGAGAACAGCTACATCTCCGGCGACAACCAGGACGCCAACCGACCCGACATCCGCGACAGCGAGTCCCTGGACATCAGCGAACCGGCTCGGATCCTGGTCCGCCCCCATTGGTCCCAACCGATGGAGGTCAAGGTCGAGGTGAGCAAGGGTGGCCACGGCGGCGGTGATGTGCGCCTGCTCAAGGACATCTTCGGCGATCGCGACGACGACCCCCTGGCCCGGGCCGCCGACCACATCGACGGCGCCCGCTCGATCCTCACCGGCATCGCCGCCAACCGCAGCTTCGCCACCGGCCTGCCGGTCCAAGTCGACGATCTGGTCTGTCTGCCGGATCGTTGCTGAACGATTGGGAGACTCAGCACAGGACCCAGGGAGGAGCGCCTTCCGCGCTCCGCCCTGCGGCTTGGCCTTTTGACTACGATGGCGCGCCAAGTTGGCGACGCGAACCGGAGAAAAGCCCGGCCCGTAAAGCCCTTTGCCACAAGGGGTTTTACATCGGCGTTTTGGGCCTTGGCTGTTCAACAAAACACCCAGCCCGTTGTGGGCTGGGTGTGATTGGCTTGGGAATGATGCCATTTTTGTGAAAATGAGTCATGTCGATGATCATGTTCTTGGGCATGACTCAGCCCCTTTGAGATAGAGCAAGACGCCGATCGTTGATGACGGCGCGATAGCGGTCTTGTGCCTCTGGCGACAGGAACGATCGACCGATCAGTTCGTCGACCAGCCGCTGGGCCTCCCGATCCAGGTGCCGGGCCAGCAAGCGCTCGGCACGGCTGGCGACCACGCCCAGGCGCTCGGCCAGTAGCAGGAAGTCGGAGCCGCAGTGAAAGCCGAGGGCCTGGAAGGCCGGCGTCTCGTGGTCGTCGACGAAGAGGTCCAAGGCCAGCTGGGCTTTTGCCTTCAAGGGGGGCTTGGGATCTTCAGGCCGATGTCGCACAGCTCCATTGTCTCGGCCCTCCGATCGTCGCCCCCCCTGGCCCCCCGGTGTCGGCAGATGGAGCGTGGTATTGATCAGGTCATAGGCCGGCGTGAAGACCGGGTCGCCATCGGCGCTGGTGAACAGACTGAAGTTCTTCAGGTGGGCATCGCCGTTGCCATAGGCGTAGCAGAACAGCACCCGCTGGAAGAGCTTCTCGCTCTCGACGCGGTAGGCCGGGCAGAAGCGCCGGGCCAGTTGACCGATGCGCTCGTAGCTGCCGTCATATTTGTAGTTGCGGCCGTGGGTCTCGGGGGACTGTTCGGCCAGGGCGCAGAAGTCCTCCATGTCGACCTTCACCCCGTCACGCCGATCGAAGCGGCGGGTGAGGTAGGCCGGTTCGCCATCGGCCAGGGTGACCAGGGCATTGGCGGCGGTGTCGATGGCGAAGACCTGGGCGGCGTTCTGCATCGTCAGATGCTCGTTGGCCGGCACCTGGTCGGTGTGCTGTGGCAGCGGTGTGCCCGGTATGGGCTTCAGGATGAACTCGCCGTTCTGGTCGGTCGGCACCAACTCGCCTTTCTCGTAGCGCAGGGAAACCTTGTCCTGCACGCCAGAGATCGACATCCAGTCGGCCACCTCGGCGCGGTAGCGGATGACCTCAGCGCGGGTGAAGGACAGCCGATGCGCGAGTCGCTTGCGACTGCCCAGCAGGCGCGTCCGGGCGCTCGGGGTGAAGCCGTCGGCGTCGATCGGAGCCAGGGTAGAGCGGCAGACGAAGGTCACGGCTGCACCTCCTCAGCCGGTTCGACGCGCAGGCTTCCAATGCAATCCCCCCGACAGGTTGCCAGGAGTCGGCCAAAGAGGTCGCGCTCGTCGAGACGCAGCCGTCGGCACTGCTCGGTCGCCAAGGCTCCCTCGGCCAGCAGAGCGACGAAGCAGGGAAAGAGATGCGGCGAGCGGTAGGCGTGAGCCCGCTTGGGCAGGGTCAGGCTGACCGGCGGCAGATCGTCGTTGGCCAAGTAGGCGGCATCGTAGGTGAAGCTGAAGTCGCCTCCGTCGTGCTCGACAAGCGTCCCGGCAACCACATCGCGGCGATAGACCTGGCAGGCCCGCATGGTCAGCCCTCAGCCATGTGCGCTTGGTCAGCACCCAGACCGCCAGGCCGCCGCAGCTCCAGGCACAGGTCCAGCCCCAGGGCATCCGCCAGTTGGTTCAGCACCGCCAGGGTGGGATTACCCTTGCCGGATTCGATGTTGCTGAGGCCATGCACCGACAAGCCGGCGATCTCGGCCAGTGCCTGCTGCTTGAGGCCAAGGGTCAGTCGGCGAGACCGGATCCGTTGTCCGAGTTCATGTGGTTTCATCGTAGTGAAAGTATCACAACTCAATGCGGCAAGTCAAGGATGTGAGTAGCCAAAATTGCACTGTAGTGAAAATGAGTCCGCACGCCGCTCCGGTCCAAGCTCCCTACCCAGGCCCCTCGCAGACGACGATGGTCGACCTCGGCCCACGATCGATCAAGCCATCTGTCTGCACGGCGCCCAGGTCGCGGACAATCGACGAGCGCTCGCGGCGGCCAGCGAGCTCCTCATCCCTTACAGACTCCTAGGCTTTGACGTCTTCATAGCCGGTGGCGGCCTCCGGCTCGATGATGGAGTCATCGTCGCCTTCGATCTCGACGGTGATCCACTCGGGAATGCAGTAGCCACCAGCCTTTGGCCCGGCGATGACATCGTTCATGCCGCAGTCCAGGGCGGGGTGCTCGTCCATCAGGCGGACGCAGCGCTCGCGGAAGGCGTTAAGATCTTCAGTCAGTGAACGGCTTCCTCGCCATAGGCAGCCACGATCCACTCCCGCTGCATGGGCCACGAACGATCAGCTAGACGGGCCTCGATCCAGGCTGTCAGACCTGCAGCACATAGAACGCGTAACCGTAGGTGTCGGAATAACGGCGAAAGAGATCCATTTCGGTTTCAGACTCCGCGATCACACCCAGCATGGCGGCATCGGCATTCGTGCGCAGCGTGTCGATGCGCGCTTGGAGTGCTTGGTAATAGGAGGTCCACCAGGCCTCGCTCACCAAGCGATGGATACCCAAGCAGGTGAAGCCCGCGTCTTCGGCGCGCTGACGATTGGTGGCCTCGTCGCCCATATGCGGGTAGCCTTCGTTCCAGTAGGCCGCGATCTCGGCGGGAGGATCAGGTTCGAACCAGGTCGCCTCGGAGATCACCGCGATGCCGCCAGGCGCCACCAGTGGGCGCCAAGCTGCAAGCGCACCGGCAAAGGTCAGGTTGTAGGCGGCGCCCTCAGACCAGAGAAGGTCCACCGATCCCGGTTCCCAGTCGAGGGCTCCCATGTCGGCGGCGATGGGGTCGATCAGTTCGGTGACTCCGGCATCGGCGGCGAACCGTTGTAGGTCTTCGAGAAACGCCTCGGCGCGCTCTACGGCTCTGACCGGGCGCCTGAAATGCTCGGCCAACAGGATCGACGAATCGCCAGCCCCGCAACCGAGGTCAGCGATGCGTGGCTCAGCGGGAAGCGCCGGTAGCCGCTCGAGGATATGGCGGGAAAGACTCGGATCGCCCGGCCCCTGACGACGCAGGCCGCGATGCAAGGTGGTCATGGCTTCGATGTAGGCGGATTCGTCAATCATGGTGTGTTTCCTGAAAGGAAGATGCGCGTTGTGGAGGCGGCCGGATGACCTCGACCAACAGGTCCACATTCGTGGTCGGGTTCGGGATGTCCTGTGCCTGCGAGTCCTGGTGGAACAAGCGCAACTGAACGGCATTTGCCACCGCAGTATCAACCTTCTCGATCAGCTCCGCCATGCAGCGTTCGGCACCGCGCCGGTCCTTGGCATAGTGCGGCATGCTCGCCTGCAGTTGGGCGATGGCGGCGTTGGCGTCCACCATGGGGGCGTGGGTGTAGCGGAGGTGGAGGAGCAGCCAGACCTCGAAGCAAGGGTTCGACATCGCCACTTGGATGCTGGCGGCGCGGGCCTTGGCTTCTGCCTGGGCCAGCACGGTGGGATTCGGGCAGCGCTCAGCATCGAAGACCACCCAGGTCTCGTCGTACTTGTCACCGCTTCTTGCGTTGCGCTTGGTTTCCTTGTCGGCCCATTCGATCAGGGCGATGGGGTTTTTGGGATGCTCGCGCACGTCGACCGCACCGCGACGCCAATGGCGCTTGAGGGCTTCGATGTAGCAGGGCTCGGTGATCTCACCCTGGCTGACGATGAGCACCCGCCGCTGGACGGGCTGTCCACGGCGCGGTCGGCGGGTGCGTTGGCTGAATCGTTGTCCGCGGGCCATGGTTCAGCGACCCATGTGTGCCGGCAGGATCGGGACAGCGCCGTAGCGGCCGGCCATGTAGCGCTTCTGTAGGGCGTCCTTCTGCTTGGGGCTGAAGTCGGTGAGCGGATGGATGATGGTGCCGCCGTCGTTCTCCTTCTCGGAGAGCCAGATTTGGTCGCGGCGCAGGAAGTCCTGGTCAAAGAGGCTGGCGTCGTGGCAGGTGGCGATGACCTGGGCACCCTTGGTGTTCACTGCCGGGTCGTGCACCATGCCCAAGACCGCGCGTACCAGCAGCGGATGCATGCTGGCGTCGAGTTCGTCGATGGCGATGCAGGCGCCATCTTTGAGCATCTTCCACAGCGGGCCGAGCAAGGTGTAGAAGCGGATGGTGCCGGCAGATTCATCGGCGATCAGGTCGAACAACTCCCGAGCATCGCTGTCAGCGTGGCGATGGACGAAGCGCGTGGCGTTGATCCGACCGGCGGAGAGCTCCTGGAGGATGGAGTCGCGGATCTCGGCCGGCATGCCCTCGGGCAGCTGAACTGAGCTGGCATTCAGCGATTCGATCTGCACATCGTCGATGCCCAGGTCAGCCTGGGCCAACATCCGGACGACGAAGTTCTTGGCCTCGGGGTCGGTCTTGACCAACTGCGAGGTGAAGGCCTGCATGCCGAGCAGGTCATCCTGCCTGGCCGGGTGGTCAGCGGCCAGATTCCA
>SLQH01000527.1 GCA_007131555.1 Planctomycetota bacterium
AGCTGCTTGGGATCGTACTCGACATAGCTGAGCACATCGGCCACCGAGTCCCCCTGGGTCTCATCGGTGAAGTCGATGCGACCGTCTTCATCAAGCCGGATCGAGACGATGTTGGTGTCACCAAAAAGATTATGGAGATCACCCAGGGTCTCCTGGTAGGCACCGACCAGGAAGGCGCCAAGGATGTAATCCTGGCCGTCCTGGAGTTCATGCAGGGGCAGGGTGCGCTGGACATCGTGGAGGTCGATGAAGTGGTCGATCTTGCCATCGCAGTCGCAGGTGATGTCGGACAGGGTGCCGCGCCGGGTCGGTTGCTCATCCAGGCGGTGGATGGGCATGATCGGAAACAGCTGGTCGATGGCCCAGGCATCGGGCAACGACTGGAACACGCTGAAATTGCCGTAATAGGTGTCGCTGAGCACCTGATCAAGTTCGCGCAATTCCTTGGGCACGAACTTGAGGGACTTGGCCCCCTCGGCGATCTGACCCAGGGTATGCCAGAAGATGCGCTCACCCAAGGCCCGTTGGCGCAGGGTGAGATCGCCATGCAGGAACACGTCGCGCACCTCGTCCCGGTAGAAGACCACGTCGTGGTAGCTCTCCTGGAGGTTCTTGGGGCTGATGCCCTTGGCCACCTCATAGAGGTTGGCGATCGGCTCGGGGGTGTCCTCAGGCAAGGACTCGGGCAGGTCATAGGGGCCGAAGCGGCCGACATCAAGGATGTTGAAGACCAGCACCGAGGAGTAGCTGACCAGGGCCCGGCCGGATTCACTGAGGATCGTCGGATGGGGGATCTCGGCCTCGTCGGTGGCGGCCATGACGCCCTCGACGACGTCGGCGCAGTACTCGGCCAGATGATAGTTGCGGCTGGAGGCGAAATTGGTGTGCGAGCCGTCGTAGTCGACGGCCAGACCGCCACCGATGTCCAGCAGGCCCATCGGCGCCCCCTCGCGCACCAGATCGACATAGATACGGGCCGCCTCTCCAACTGCTGAGCGGATGCTGCCGATATTGGGCACCTGCGAACCGAGGTGATAATGCAGCATGCATAGACAGTCGAGCATCTCCTGTTCGCGCAGGACGTCGACCACCCGGATGGTGTCGGTCATATTGAGGCCGAAGACGCTGCGGTCGCCGCCGGACTCGGTCCAGCGGCCGTTGGCCCGTGAACTGAGCTTGACCCGGACCCCGATACGGGGCCGCACGCCCATGGCCCGGGCTCGTTTCAGGACCAGATCGATCTCCCCCGGCATCTCCAGGACGATCACCGTGCACAGGCCAGCCTTCTGTCCGGCCAGGGCCAGGTCGATGAACTCCTCGTCCTTGTAGCCATTGCAGACGATATAGGCCTCAGGGTCCTTGAGGTAGGCCAGGGCGGCGATCAACTCGGCCTTGCTGCCGGCCTCCAGGCCATGATGGAAGCGCCGGCCATGGGCCGTGACCTCCTCCAGGACCTGGGACTGCTGGTTGACCTTGATCGGATAGATGCCGCGGTACTCACCCTGGTAGCCCAGTTCGGTGATGGCCCGCTGGAAGGTTTCGTTCAACTCAGTAATGGTGTGATCGAGCAGGTCGCGGAAACGCAGCAGAACCGGCAGGTCAAGACCTCGCTCACGCACTCCGTCAACGATGTCCATCAGACTGACCCGGGTAAAGCCATCACTGGCTCGCAGGGTCACCTCAACCTCACCGCGGTCCGAGATATCGAAATAGCGATGCCCCCACTCGCGGACGTTGTAGGTCTCGCGAGCCTTGGCTACGGTCCACCGTTCCAGGGTGTCATGCAGCATTCACAGACCTTTCGCGGACAAAATGATGCAGGGTTTCATCCCTGTGGCCCTGGTCCAGATCCCATCACTGGCGATGAGATCATCCTCCATGCGGCTGACGACAACCCGGTTTTCCAAGCAATGACAACCGTGCTTCGCAGACAACGCCGCCAGACGCGATGTACAGGGGCTGTGATGATCTTGTCTGAACGCTGTGGTGCAAGCGACAGAGCCCATCGCCGGGGGCCTGCCCGAAGCGCCGGGCTTTGGCAAGCGCACAGTCTTGAGTTGAGCCAAGCCTGAGGCCACAGTGCCCGGGCGATAAGGGAACAAAGGCAGGAAATGAGAGAACGCCGATCACTGCCCATGGCACTGATCGGCGTTCTCTGTTGTGATAGCGGTGGCTGGAATCGAACCAGCGACACATGGCTTATGAAGCCACTGCTCTAACCGCTGAGCTACACCGCCCCTCAACTATACGGTAGTTCTGAAGGAAAGGGCACGCTATCGAAACAGTGCGGTACGCCAAGCGATTTTTCCCCGACGAAAGCGGTATGGGCTCAAGGAGCATCACTCGTCTTCGTCGTCATCTTCGTCGTCATCATCAAACTCATCGTCATCGAACTCATCTTCCGCTTCGTCTTCCTCGCCGTCAGCCGTTTCATCATGGACCAGTTCATCCGCAGCGTGTTCCGACGACTCGTCAACCCCGTTTTCGGTCATGTGTTCTGAGGCCCCGGCGCTATCGCTCAAATCGCCCGAAGCGGACGCCGACACCGCGTCAGGATCAAGGCCTAAGGCCTCAGCGACATGGCGGGCCATCTGGCCTTCCAGATCCTCGGTGCGGGCAAGCAGATCACTGACGCCGGTGTCGGCCTCGACTTCACGCAGGAATCGTTGTTCATCGGTCTCCTGGGGGCCGTCATCGGTCTCTTCCATGCCGGGCAGGATGTGTTGATATGGCTGATCGTCCCCTTCAGGGATGCTATAGGTCATCAAGGGCAGACGACGTCTGCGGCGCGTGGGTTCGCCCTGCTCAGCAGCTGGTTCATCAGGGGGGGTGGGAGCCTCGCGTCGGCGCTCGTCTTCATCACAGTAGCGCAGATAGACGGGCCCGTATTGCTCGTGCTGGGTGCTTTCAAGAAAGCGCTGACGGATGCCTTCCAGCACTGCCAACACCACTCCCGAACGTTGGATGCGGTCCGGCGCCAGTCGCAACAGCCATTGCAGTTCACCCTCGCGGGCTTCACGCATGGTCCGTTCGACCTGGAGGATGCGCTCCTCCATCGGCACATCATCATAGATCACGGTGCGGGGAGCAGCCCCGGCAATGGTCTGAAGAATGTGATCCCAGGCCTTGAAGAGGGCGTAGGGATCGGCGTTGTCGAGATCAACTCCATCCTCGTCGGCAGGATCATCAGGGATGGACTCCTGTAGTCGCCGTTCATGCCATTGCAGACGGGCGGCCTGCAAGCGCTCCATTTGCTGGACATCTTCCTTGACCTGTCGATAGGCCAGAAGCTGGGCGATGAGACCGGAACGAGGATCGATGAAATCATCCTCGATCTCGCCGTCCTCACCCTCATCTTCCAAGGGCGCTACCAGACGAGCCTTGATCTCCAGCAGGGATGCCGCCATGTAGATGAAATCACCGGCCACATCAAGATCCATCTCTTCCCAGGCAGTGATGGTCTCCAGGAACTGATCGGCAATCAGACTGATGGGGATGTCGTAGATGTCGACCTCAGTCCGCCGCACCAAGTGCAGGAGCAGGTCAAGAGGGCCAGTGAAAGCATCCAGATGGACCGTATATCCAAGGTCAATGCCGTCGGTATCAACGGTCGCAGGGGGCAACTGCCCCTCTGTCTCCGAACCATGTTCAAGGGCCACCATGGTGAGGATGCTAGCGTCAACAGACGGCAGCCCAAGAGGCTTCCCCCGCGTGCTCCTGGGGCATATCCCTACAACTCATCCAATGACTGTTGAGTACGGCTACACAGGGCCGCCGTGATAGCTTGGTATGGCATGCGCTGTACATGAATGGTATACTGACCCTGGTCAGGGACCCCATCCCTACCATCAAGGAGCTGACCGTGCTACGCTACCTCTTGATCATGGCGGCCATGTGTTCTGCCCTGGCCACGGCAGCAGACCAGCATCCCGGTCGCGGTCGTGGTCGCCGCCTGGATGACAGCAATGATACGCCGTCGCCCCCGATCAGGGTCCTGACCGACCTCACACCAGGTCAACGAGCCACCATCATGGGCATCATTGAGGACCTGCGCCGGCGTTTTCCCGATCGTCCGATAGGTCCCCGCCTGGTTGGTCGCCGTCTACAGACCATTGATCCGGAGCTGTTCGCCCTGCTCGATCGCAACAATAACGGCATCCTTGATCCCCAGGAACTGCCCCGCCGTCTGTGGCAGGGCCACCATGATCAAGAGACGGACGATGCTGACGACATGCCACAGTGGCGAAAGCGGGTGCTCATCCTGCGCGAACTGCATCCGGACCTGGCCACCGTCTTGGGTGAAGATGTGGACCAGATTGATCGGGCTGTCCTGCGTGCAGCATGGCGCCGCTATCAGATCCTGCTGGAGCGCTTTGATGCTGATGGTGATGGGCGCTTGACCGGAGCCGAATTGGACCGGGCTCGTGCCGCCATAGCGGCCTGGCTCCAGGAGCGCGGGCCTGATGATGCGTCAGCGCCGACCCAGACAGAGGAGGATGATGAGGCGTCTATGCGATCGCAGCTCTCAGAGGCGCTTATCGAACGTTTCGACCGCGACGGCGATGGACGCCTGGATGCTGCCGAACGAGCCGCCGCCCGAGCGGAGCTCCAGGAACGCCTGCAGCAACGCCTGGAGACGCTCCGTCAGGAGCATCCCGACCTCTTCGCCAAGATCGACCGCGATGGCGATGGTGAGATCAGCCCTGAAGAACTGCGCCTATGGCGCCAGCAACGACAACGACAGCGGAGCCAGCAGGTCGACGAAAGCGATCCACCAGGTCGAGGCCGGGGGCAGCGAGCGCATCAGGGCCAACGGCATGGCCGCCACGGCAACGAATAGCCACATCGGAATCGGTCGTGTGACTCATGACCTAGGAGTCTGTAAGGGATAGTGACCGAGCACAAGCGCAGGGCATTTTCGAGACACAATTCGTCGAAATTGCAGTCATGGCCGTAGTGGCTTCCCTTGGCGACCTTGGCAGTCTTGAGCGAAGCGGGCGTGAGATCTTCTGGAATGCTCTCACGCACCAAGATCGCAAAGACCCAGCGCGACAAGGCCCCCAGGGTCGCCATATTGCCCTCTTGACCACTACCGCATGCCCCCTAACGTCTTTGCCTCGCGCGCAGCCTGCTGCGCCTCATGATCGGGCCCTTAGCTCAGTTGGCTAGAGCGCCGCCTTGACATGGCGGAGGTCACTGGTTCAAGTCCAGTAGGGCCCACTGCACGATCCCCAGGACTCAGGTCCTGGGGATTGTGCGTTCAGGAGCGCTCACAGTCGACCAGGACATGGATGATGTCATTGTCCTGGCTGTCGCGTAAGGCAAAGGCCTGTTGAATGTCGTCCAGAGGGATTCGCGCATCAACGATCTCGGCGGTGTTCACCAGACCATCGCAGACCAGGGTGACGGCTTCTTCAAAAAAGCGCCGCATGTCGATGTCGCGGCGTGGCTCGGTGGCGTAGATCTCCAGACGGCGACGATGCACCTTGAACCAGTCGAAAGGCTTGTGGCAGACTCCGATGCAGCCATACAGGACGATCCGCGCCCCAGTGGTGCAACAGTCAACAGCATCAACCATGCCGTCCCCCTCCAACAAACAGGGGATGACCACGTCAAAACCATCAGGGAAATCGTTGCCGATGGTCTCCATGGTCGATGCATCACCGTGCGGCAGGCGATAGGTATGGGTGGCCCCATAACGTCGGGCGATCTCAAGATTGCGCTCCTTGAGATCGGTGACCGCCAACACTGCTGGTGAGTACCGACTGATGACCTGGGTCAGGACCAGACCGCTGACGCCCTGACCCATGATCAACACCCGGCTGTTATGGCGGATCTGGGCCAGTTCCGCGCTATGGATGATGCCCGGCAAGATCTCAATGAGCGAGATCTCATCAAGCGGGAAGCGTTCCGGCAACACCTTGACATTGAAGGGTGTGCACACGATATATTCGGCAAATGCCCCCCAGACATAACGGCAGGTCACCCGATCACCAACCTGGAGACCCTGGACTCCTGGCCCTAGTCGGTCAATGACGCCCCCGACCTCATGCCCCAGACGCATCGGCGTGGTCATGAACTCTGGTTGACGGGTACCGCGATAGGCCTCCAGGTCGGAACCACAGACCCCAACCCACTTGACCTTGACCCGGACCTCGCCAGGTCCCGGTTCCGGGGTGGTGGCCCAGGCAGTGGTCATGTGCCGGGGTTCCTGCAGCAAGGCCACCATCTGGGCTCCAGGAGTACCGGGATCGACCAGCTGCAGATCGGCCATCGTCATACGTGTCGCCATGGCAATGCTCCTTGTTCAGTAGCAGTGGTGTATCTGGGGATTATACCATGGAACAGCTGACGGTCTTTGTCGTCGGCTGGACGTCATTTGTCTGTTTTGGAACCAATGGGCCACTACTGGCATCGGTCGAGGCCTGGGGACCGCCCCGTGTGGAGATATTGCCGATGGATTGACAGACGCTATGATAAGTCCATGGACAACATGGACCATGATCTGGAGTTCCCGCATGGCTTCATCAATGGTGAGGGCCTGGATGTCGATCCAGGTGCCACCAGCGAACCGCGACTGAGCACCTGCGCCATCATCTACATGTGCCGCAGTGGCGCTGGAACCATGATCTCTCCAAGTGGCGAGGTGCATATTGTCCCTGGCAGCATCCTGTTCATGGCCCCCGGTCAGGCCCACAGTCTACGCTGTACAGGTGATGAGCCCTGCGTCTGTCTTGGCATGGACTTCGTGGAGCACAGCTTTGCCGAACATGTGCTCGGCGATCATGATCTGCGCGTGGTCATCGAACACCTCAAGGGCCTGGCCTTGTCTGGCCAGCATCTCCTCCAGCTCAACACGACCACCACCACAGCGATTGAACGCCACCTGCTGCGCCTGTCCCAACACTGCCAACGGGCATTCAGAGGCCGCAACGCAGTTCTCAAGACCGAAGCCGCCTTCATCCTGACCGCCATCATGCTTGATCCATGGGTACATCCGCACTTGGACACGGAGATGCCCACCGGAACCCGGCTGGACCGCATCCATGCGGTCCTCAATCACATTC
>SLQH01000300.1 GCA_007131555.1 Planctomycetota bacterium
AGCCAGACCCTCTTTTCCCAGGGTCATGCCGGGTTCATCGCCGAGATTCTGGACGATGCCGGAACGCTGCTGTTGGCGACCGGCCCGCACTGGCGTGGAATCGCCTTCACCGGCTACCGTCCCGGACAGGGCAAGGGCTTCACCCGCGACTGTGACCTGCGGGCCTACCCGCCCTCGTGGCAGCAGCCCGGCTTCGATGATCAGGCCTGGCCGGCCCTGGTCGACGATCCGACCCTGCGACCGGCGCTGTGCCCCCATGGCCTGCCACCCCTGTGCGAACGCTTCGTCGCCCCGCGGGAAGGCGACAACCTCAGCCTGTCACCCGGACAGCCCCCGGTGCGGCTGGAGTTTGACCGGATGCTGGCCGGCCATCTCTGCTTCAGCGCCCAGGCCGGGGCAGGCACCAGCCTTGAGGTGGTCTTCGAGGAGATCCCTGGCGAAACGCCGAACCAACGCCGACGCCTCCACCTGACCCTGCCGGAAGGCGACAGCACCTATGCCTCTCCGGCCTACTTCAGCGCCCGGACGCTGCTGGTGTCGGCCCAGGGGGCCAGCCCCGTGCATCTGCGCGGCCTCGGGCTGATGAACCGCAGCCAGGCGGTCGAGGATCGCGGCTCCTTCGCCTGCAGCGATCCCTTCCTCACCGAGCTGTGGCAGGTCTGCCGACATACCCTGCGGCTCTGCCTGCAGGACATCCACCTGGACTCGCCGCATCACCAGGAGTCCCTGGGCGACCATGGTGATTATCTGATCGAGATGCTCATGGCCTATTACGCCTTTGGCGACTATGCCCTGGCCCATGTCGATGTCGAACGGATGGCCCGCGATCTCGAACAGCAGCAGGGAGCCCAGTTCCATACCAGCTACGCCCTGCTGTTTCCGGACATCGTCGCCGACCTGCTGTTGTTCACCGGTGATCAGGCCGGCGCGCGCGCCGCGCTGCCCGCGATCCGTCTGGTCCTGCAACGGATGTTGGCCTGGCGCGGTGACGAAGGCCTGCTGTCGCAGGCTCCGAACTACATGTTCGTGGACTGGATCGAGCACGGCGGCAGCAAGTATCATCACCCGCCCGCCGCCCAGGGCATGGGCGCCCTGACCGCCTTCGCGGTGCGGGCCTTGCGCCGCGCAGCCTGGCTGATCAAGCGATTGCAACCAGACTCCCCTGAAGCGGAGCACTGGAACACGGCCGCCGATGGTCTGGCAGGCGCGTTCCGGGCCTGCCTCTATGATGCCGACAAGCTGATCTACCGTGACGGCCTGCGAGGCATCAACCGCCAGCCGCCGCACCACTGGCTGCCGCCGGATGGCCCGCACCAGACCTGGACCCGCCATACCAACATCCTGGCCGTCTGGTCCGGCATCATCACCGGCAGCGAGGCCGCCGCCGTGCTGCGTCGGTCCCTGGCCGATCCCTCCCTGCCCGAACCACAGCCGTATTTCCAGCACTATCTGTTCGAGGCCCTGGTGGCCGCCGACCTGTTCGCCGACTGCGCCCGGCCCCAGCTGGAGCTCTGGCGCGAGATGCTGACCACCCATCCCTACAGCCTGCGCGAGATGTGGACGAGCGGCGACCATTCCCATGCCTGGGGCGGAACCCCGTTGATCCAGCTCTCACGCCGGATCCTGGGGGTGGAACCGCTGGAACCCGGCTGGCGGACCGTGCGGGTCGATCCGCAGCCCCTGGATCTGACCTGGGCGCACGGCACGGTACCGACCCCCCATGGTGATCTGACGGTCTCCTGGCAGCGTCAGGGATCAGGCCTTGCGGTGGAGATCTCGGCTCCGCAAGAGGTCACTGTCCACAGGAGATCGTGATCATGCCGTGCTGGCCATCAGAGCAGGGCTCATCCGTTTCAACGCGGCAATTACCCTCAATCCGGCTGTCGGCTTGCGACTGTAGGGTTGCTGTACAAGACGACGTAGACAGATCTGGGCCTTCACCCAGAAGGTGAACCGGTTCTGGCTGCGTATGTCCGCTTGAATAGCAGCCCTATAGCCTCCAGCCGGATCTGTGCCCGGCAAGGATCACCGCAGCCAGATTGCCGTGAATGATAAATCCAAGCCCCTGACTCGCCCAAAACCACTGGCCAGCACAAAGCCACCACGGAGCACCGGGCCTTGGCCCGCGTGCCTACGTGTGGATGCCGCCCTTTCGCCGAATACCAGCCCGAGCGTCGGCATGACGACCGTAATACGGCCTGTGGATCCCACGGCTCATGATCATTCACGGCGATGATGAGCGCAAGCGAAACGCAACGATGCGTGCCGCCGCCCTGGCCCATATCCGCCTCAAGAATCTCCGCCCGCTCATGTACGCGGGCCAAGGCCCGGTACTCCGGGTAATAATGCGGCTTGGGGTGTGGCTTGGTGATGGATACGGAGCTTTTAGGCTGAACGCACGCTTTGCAGTCTGATCGACACGCTGGCTCGGCTCTGTGTCCGGCGCGTAGTGCATTGGTCGGCGTTCCCCTCTGTTGCAGTCCATCCCCCCACCGCCTCACGCTCCACCACTACGACGATAGTCTCCCGGACTGAGGCCGAAGCGGCGGCGGAAGGCGCGGGCGAAGTGCGAGGGGGTGTCGAAGCCCAGGGCCGTCGCCACCCTGGTCACCGACCAGCGACGGTCGAGCAGCAGGGCCGCCGCCTGTTCCATGTGCCAGGTCGCCAGACAGACCTGGGGGCTGCGTCCCAGGACCGCCCGAAACGAACGGCCCAGGACCTCGCGGCTGACGCCCAGGCGCACGGCCAGTTCGCCCACCGATGGCACGTGGGGCAGGGTGGCCTCGACCAGGCGCCGGGCCTCGGCCACCCGCCGGGCGGCGGCGGCGGCCTCAGGACAGAGGGCGCTGGCGGCGGCCCGGGCCAGATCGGCGATGGTCTCGGTGACCAGCACCGCCCCGGTGGCGGCATCCAGGTCCAGATGGCTGCCCGGTGGCCGACGCAGGGCCAGCAGACGGCGGACCACGGGGCCGTCGACCGGCGTCGGGAACAGGTGGCCGTAACGTCCCAGCAGACCGTCGATCATGGCCCGGTCACAGGTCATGGCGGCGTAGACGAAGCTCCACGGTTCCCGGGTCTGGTCGGGGTAGCGGTAGATCATGGCCGGATCGGCGATCCAGGTCAGGAAGGCCCAGCCAGCAGGGACCGCCTGCGACCGGCCGTCATAGACGAACTCGCCGACCCCGGACACGGTGCACTTGAGCAGCAGATGGACCGCGCCCTGACGCTGCTGGCCGCTGTTGTGGTAGCCGTCGCCCGGCTGCACCGTCTGGCCGGCAACCCGCAGCAGGCAGGGCCAACCGTCCAGGGGACGGATCTGCTGGACCGCGACCGTCCATGGCAGTGAAGGTCTCATAATGGTTTATGATGGCCGATCGCGGTCCTTGATCATGGGTATTATCCCGATGTATGATAGTATGTATCAGACGGATCCTGGTCCATCATCAGGACCCCGCGCAGCCTCAGG
Source organism: Planctomycetota bacterium (assembly GCA_007131555.1). Lineage (GTDB taxonomy): Bacteria > Planctomycetota > UBA11346 > UBA11346 > UBA11346 > SLQH01. Next base: position 3,467 of record SLQH01000300.1, read on the forward strand.
AGCAGCCCATGGACCGCCCGAACATCCTTTTGATCACCTCTGATCAGCAGCACTGGGACACCCTGTCCTGCCTCGGATCGCAGGTCGCCACCCCCAACCTGGACCGCCTGGCCGCTCGCGGCACCCTGTTCGAGCGGGCCTATTGTCCCAACCCGACCTGCACCCCGACCCGGGCGTCGATCATCACCGGGCAGTATCCCAGCCAGCACGGCGCCTACTCCCTGGGCACCAAGCTGATGGAGGACCGCCACACCGTCGGCGAGGACCTGATGGCCGGTGGCTGGTGGACCGGACTGGTCGGCAAGGCCCACTTCCAGCAGCTCTACTCCGAGGGCTACGATTCGGTGGAATCGTACCCCCTCCTCCAGGATCTGGAGTTCTGGCGCCACTTCAATCAGCGTCACGTCCCATGGTATGGCTTCCAGCACGTCGAACTGGCCCGCAACCATGTCGATGAGGCCCATGTCGGCCAGCACTACGCCCTCTGGATGGAGGAGCAGGGACTGGCTGACTGGCGGCGCTACTTCAAGGCCCCCACCGGCACCGTCACTGAGCAGCAATTCGGCGCCTGGGATCTGCCTGAGTGCTATCATTACAATACCTGGATCAGCCAGCGCAGCTGCGCCCTGATGGAGCAGGCCCAGGCCGCCGGCCAGCCCTTCTTCCTGTGGTCGAGCTTCTTCGACCCCCATCCCGGCTATCTGGTCCCCGAGCCCTGGGCCAGCATGTACGACCCGGCCAGCCTCACGGTGCCTGATCTGGTCCCCGGCGAGCATGCCGCCAATCCCGACCACTTCGCCTGGACCCAGGATCCCAAGGCCGACTGGTCGACCCTGCGTGACGACCCTGAAGGCAGCTTTATCCATGGTTGCGGGCACCACAACACATCCCGCGACCAGGCGGCCCGCAACCTTGCCGTCTATTACGGCATGATCAGCTGCATGGATCATCACATCGGGGTCACCCTCGATCGTCTGGAGGCCTTGGGCCTGGCCAACAACACCATCATCGTCTTCACCACCGACCATGGCCATTTCCTGGGCCAGCACGGTCTGCATGCCAAAGGCCCCTTCCATTACGAGGACATGATCCGCATCCCGATGATCGTCTCCTGGCCCGGCCAGGTGCCGGCCGGACGACGCAGCAGCGCCCTCCAGACCCTGGTCGACCTGGCCCCAACCGTCCTCGACTGCTGCAACCTGACCATCCCCCGCTGCATGACCGGCCACAGCCAACGGACCGTCTGGTGCGGCGACGAGACGGCCCGCCGCGATCATGTGATCTGCGAGAACCGCCACCAGCCCCACACCCTGTACGCCCGCACCTGCGTGTGGCAGCGCTACAAGATGACGGTCTACGGCCGGGGCGATCAGGGCGAACTCTGGGATCTTGAGAAGGACCCGAACGAACTGCGCAACCTGTGGGCCTCACCCGCCCATCAGGACCTCAAGCGTGACCTCCTGCTGCGCTTCCTCCAGGCCGGCATGGCCACCGAACCCCTGCCCATGCCCCGGGTCTGCGGTGCCTGAAGCGGCCAAGCCAGCCGAGATATACCGAGCTTCAAGATGTCGTGTAGCTGACCCCCCCGACTCCGTTCGACAAGCACGGCGGCAGCTTGGCCTCATCCCTCTGCGATCTTGGCGGCCTTGAGCGAAGCGGGCGTGAAATTTTCCGGAATGGTCTCACACAGAGAGCGCAGAGGTCGCCAAGGCCCTGCGGTCGGCATGCCTGAAATCCTGACGGCCCAGATAGATACCTGAGGCCGGCGGACCAGGGAGATCATCACGGTGTTCGATGACCCCGGCTCCGCCAGCGACCGGGGGCGATGCCCATCACCTGGGTGAACAGGCGCATGAAGCTGGGCAGGGAGGCATAGCCGCAGCGCTGGGCCAGGTCGTCCAGCGGGGCCTCGTCCTCCAGCAGCAGATCGGCGATGCGGCGCATGCGTTCGCGCAGGATCCAGGATCGGGGGCTGAGGTTCCAGGTGTGACGCATGGCGCGCCGCAACGTCGACAAGGAACAACCCAGGGCCTGGGCCAGGTCGTCCGGCTGGGGCTGATGCTGCCAGGTGCGGTCAAGGACCTGATGCAGGAGGCGGAGCTGGGTGGCGTCCAGACCATGACCACCAGCCGTGTCCTGGGCCAGTTCGCAGATCCGGGCAAAGAGCTGGACCAGGGTGGCCCGCACGCGGATCCCCTGATGACAGCCAGGCAGCTGGGCTGCATCGATGACCGCGTCCAGATCAGAGCGCAGCTCCTGGCCATGACCCAGGATCAGAGGCGGACCAGGAGCAGCCAGGGGCGTCCCGTCCCGCTGCCGCAGGCCACAGCGCAGGACCCCAAAGCGCAGGGCCGCAGGACCGACGACCGGCCGGGCAGCGTGACGGATGCCAGGACCGATCCAGGCACAGGTCCCGGCCGTCCACACCTGCTCGCAGCCATCGATCCACCACCGCACGCTTCCCTTGCTGATGATGTACAGGATATGGTCATCATGGCGGCGCTGATCGATGCGCCACTGCTGCGCGGAAGTGATCCACAAGCATCGTATCAGGTCGATATCGATGTCATCGCTCGCCAGACGAGCCAGCCATGTCGCCGGGTCCTGTGCCTTCTCATGCATTCCAGGATATATAGGATCAGTTCCGGAGATGGCAAACTGCAGTATCAGGACCATGATCAAAGCCTTCAGGACCCCGCCTCCTGTCCCGCCACGAAAGGCCTGCCATGCGCCACACCCCCAACATCCTCCTCCTGCTCACCGATGACCAGCGTTTCGATGCCTTGGGGGCGCTTGGCAACCCTTGCCTGCATACCCCTCATATGGATGCCCTGCTGAATGGCGGATGCAGCTTTGACCGCTGCCACATCATGGGCGGCACCACTGGTGCGGTGTGCTGTCCCAGCCGGGCCATGCTCTACACCGGTCGCGACCTGTTCCAGTTGACCCGGCACGGCGGGATCATCCCGGAACAGGACATCCTGCTGGGCGAACACCTGGGTGCCCATGGCTATCGTTGTTGTGGCATCGGCAAGTGGCACAATGGGCCCAACGCCTTCCAGCGCAGCTTCACCTGCGGCAACGAGATCTTCTTCGGCGGCATGGCCGATCACTGGCAGGTGCCCTGCCATCGCTACCGCGCTGATGGCGATTACCGGCCGGAACACGCCAATGCCCGCAAGGGCCCGCATTCGACCACCATCATTGCTGAGGCCGCCACCGACTTCCTGCGCCACCATGAGTCCAAGACCCCCTTCTTCTGTGCCGTCAACTTCCTGGCCCCGCATGATCCCCGGACCATGCCCCGCGAGTACCGCGACCGGCAACTGGCCGCCCTCCCGCCCCTGCCACCCAATTTCATGCCCCGGCACCCCTTCGACAATGGTGAGTTGATGATCCGCGACGAGATGCTGGCCGACATGCCTCGGCGACCCGAGCAGATCCGCCGCCACATCGCCGAGTATTACGCCATGATCGAACACCTCGACCATGCCATCGGCTACATCCTCAGCACCCTGGAGGATCGGGGGCTGGCCGA
>SLQH01000506.1 GCA_007131555.1 Planctomycetota bacterium
GACGAACCAGCGGTTGTCGCGGGCGATATGATCGCTGATGAAGACGCACAGCCACGGGCCGTGTTCCTCAATGAAGAAGAAATCCTCGCAGGTGGCGGTGGTGCGCCAACCCGGCTGGCCGTGGACCGCCTGCCACATCGGCAGGATGGGGGTCTCGCCACTGGCCTGAGGACGGGCGCAATCGAGATCATGGTTGCCCATGATGAAGCTGACCGGCGCCTGGACGCGACCCAGGAGTTCCATCTGGATCGCGACACTACGTTCCACCACCGCTGGGTTTCGGCCCTCGGTGGCATCGCCCAGATACCAGATGGCATCGGGCATCAATTCAAGGTCGAGGATGTCGTCGACGGCGATGCGCAGACATTCCTCAATCATCTCCGGCATGCCCTGCTGGAGATCAGAGATCACCCAGGCCCGCAGACAGCGCCCCCGGTCATGGGCCAGAACTGCGTCAATCAGGCCCGATCCAGGGCTGGCGCAGTCCATCAATAGATCTTCCACAGGCGCTTGAAGAGCAGGAAGAAGGGAATCGCCAACAGGACATAGGCCACGATCCAGGGCGGGAAGGCCGCCGAAAAACCGGGAACGATGCCCAGGAAACGCCGTTCCTCAAGGTGGGTGTGCAAGGACCGGACGACATCGCCGTACAGCCAGCGCTCTGGGGTGCTGTAGATGCGACGGTCAACGATGACCGACAGGTCCTGGAGACGATCGCCAGCCCGCAATTGGAGCCGATAGGGCTCTGGCGATGGTTCAAAGACCAGGGTCCAGGTGGCCCGGGCGATGGTCTCACCGTCCCAGGCCTCACCGGTCTCCGGTATCTGGATGAGACTGTCGACGCTGCGCATACCAGCATGAGGCAGGATGTAGACCGGATGACCAGCCTTGGCTGGGGCCATCTCGGCGCTGATGCTGATCTCCTCGCCTGAGCGGGGCGGTACATGACCAAGACGAGCATAGGCCCAGGAGGCCAAAAGAATGATCGGCACCAGGGCCCACAGCAAAGGCCGCACTTCAGCCTTGAGCTGGGCAATCGATATCTTGGCTGACAAGGCCCGCAGACGGTTCTTGAGATCCTTGTCACCAGCCGCCTTGGCGGCGCGAATGCGGGCCTTGAGGGTGGCGCGGTCCTCTTTGTGACGCCCCAGCAGGGCCTGATCACTAACCCGCTTGCGCAACAGCAGCATGACGGCAGCAGTACCACCTGCGAGGATCACCAAGGGCAGATCACGACCCAGCAGCAGCATCCAGCCCAGGGGATAATCCAGCAGGGCCACCAGCAGATCATAGATGGCTTCGAAGGTCTCCATCAGCCGTCTCCCCGCTCGATACGCGTCACTCTGCCACGATTGCCGTCCACCCGTACCACATCACCAGGAGCCAGCCAGCGCGTGGCCTGGGGCAGGGTAACGGCGGGAATGCCGAAGTCCCGGGCCACGATGGCCCCATGCGACAGGGTGCCGCCGCGTTCCACCACCAGGGCCTTGGCCCCGATGAACAAGGGCGTCCAGCCGGGATCGGTGCTGGGACAGACCAGGACATAGTCAGTACCCAGATCACCGGCCTCACGCGGATCGAAGACCAGGGCCGCCGGACCGGTGGCCACCCCAGACGAGACCGCGATACCGTCGCGCTCTTCGCCACCAGCGCCCTCATCGGGCAGACCAAGGCGATCAAGGGCATCACTGTCGATGACCGGCGGCAGATCCAGGCGCTGAGCCGAGGCATGTCGCAGGCGACGCTGGGCGATCAGGACGGTGAGTTCATCACGACGCTGGGGATAGGCTCGCAGTTCAGCCCGGGTCAGGAAGAACAGATCCGGACCCAGGTCATGGCGGCGGCCGATCTCCAACAAAATGCGGCGGATGACGTCATAGCCCATCATCAGGTAGTACTTGCCCTTTTCGCGATAGGGCAGCAGTTCCCGGGCCAGGGCCAGTTGCTGATCAATGTCGGAGCGCAGGATGCGACCACCCCAGGCACGCAGGGTCTCATCCAGGGCCTCCTCGGCTTCGATGCGGCGGGCGGCGGTAGCCTGATGACGTTCCTCCAGGGCTTCCAGACCGGCCCGGCGGGCCTGGTCCAGGGCCGCATCCAGGGCCGCCGGATCCTCGTGCCAACGCGGTTGCGACAGCTCCATCTCACCTGAGGCCCGATGGCCAAAACGGACCATGAAGTCACTGATGTCAGCCGTGCCGCCAGCGACCTGGGCCAGGGTATGATCCTGTTCCCAGGTGATGTCCCCCTCCAGGGCGCTGGTCAGGCTGCGGGCCAGATTCGCAGCAGTGGCCTGATCGGTCATGCGCAGGAACAGGCCCTCAAGCCGGGACAGGGCCAAGCCGCCGTGGAAACCGGGCTTGAGCGATTCCTTGGCAAAATCGTGCATGACCCGGTCAATGACCTGATCAAGCAGGGCATGGAGGGCGTCTTCATCCAGGGCGGCCAGATCACGGGTCCGTTCCTGTTCGACCCAGGTCAGCCAGTCCGGCAGGACCTGCTCGGTGAAATGACGCCCAGAGGCCGGCGCCTCGACCCGCATGCGCCGTGAGCAGCGCCACATCGCCTTCAGGGTGCCGGGCAGGGCCAGCAGGAAGCCGGTATCCGCCCGTTTATGATCAAGGGCGGTCGGCGGGCCATCCAGGACGGTGGCATCAGCGGCCACCTGATCAAGGTCATAGATCAGGGGCAGGTCACCCCAGAACAGGGTCGCCAGGCGATCGACCTGGGCATAGATCCGCCCGCAGATCAGTTCCAGGAAGCCGTCCTGACGCACCGCCTCGGCCGGGCGATAGCCGAAATCCTGATACATCAGCCCGAAACCGCCGTCACCGCGCATGAAGTCGCGGACGATGTCCCAGGTCATGGGGGTGGGTGCAGCCAGGGTCTCACCCAGGTTGTGGGTCACCCACAGGGTGCGCTGGCCATCGGCCAAGGTCCGCAGCCGGGCGATCTCCTCCTGGCGGCCGGTCTCGACATCCAGGAGGATGTCCATGCCCCGGATCGGGCGGCACTGCAGCAAAGCCAGCTCGCCACCGGCCAGGCCCCATTCGATGTCCATCGGCGCTCCGTACCAGCGCTCGACGCGCAGGCACAACTCGGCCAGGGTGGCGATGCGTTCACGGGCCAGCACCAGATCGCCGCCATCCTCGGTCTCGGCGGCTGCGCTGCCCAGGGCCGCGACCTCGCGCCCGGCCTCGCCACTGAAATACTCGCCCTGGGTCGGATCATCTCGCGATACCAGATAGCGGTCAGGGGTGACATCTCCTGACACCACCGCCTCGCCCAGGCCATGAGCGGCCTCGATGACCATATGCGTGCTATGAGGGTCGTTGGGATCGCGGGTGAAGACCACTCCCGACGAGCGCGACGGGAACATCACCTGGATGTTGACCGCCGTGCCGGCGCCATCATCAAGGCCATGCCGACGACGATAAGCGGCCGCCCGGGCCGAGGTCCAGGACCGGAACACGGCATCAATGCTGGCCCGGAGGATATCCCAAGGGTCGGTCGAGAAGGGACAGCCAACGACCTCCTGCCAGTGGGCCATGATGGCTTCACTCTGGCTGCGGGGGGCGACCTGATCCTCGATCTCGACCGCAATGTCAACAGCGCTGCCGACAAAGGAGACCAGGAACTGACGGTACAACTGCCAGAATCCGTCGTCATCAATGCCAGGCATGCCCGGATACAGACCGACGTTGAGCAGGGTGTCCATCATGCCCGGCATCGACTGGGCGGCCCCAGAGCGGACCGAGACCAGCAAGGGTTCAGGACCGCCAAATTGGCGACCGGTAGCCGATTCCAGGGCCGCCATGTGCTCGCGCAGTTGTTCCTCAAGACCATCCGGCCAGGCTCCGTCGTGGGCCATGACATGGCGGCAGGCGGCGGTGGTGATGGTGAAACCGGGTGGGACGTGGAAGCCGGCCTGGGTCATGCCGGCCAGGCTGGCCCCCTTGCCACCCAACACGGCGCGGGCCTGCTCGGCACCCTCAGCCAGGGGCGTGGCGAAATCCCGGATCCAACACTGCGATGACTGGCTGCTCATTCACGTCTCCCGACCCGTATCAAGCCGCGTTCGGCGGTGGCATAGAACAGGCTGCCGCCGCTGACAATGGCCGGCGCGGCAGGAACGCCCAGCCAGCGGGCGGCCAGCCAGCGGACATCCTCGCCGCCATCAATCGGACTGAGCATCCAGTTGCCAGCCTGATTATAGTAGAGGACGGCATCACGCAGCAGGAGTGGCGGCACGGATGACAGGGCGTCATCGCGCTGATGCAGCAGTTCTCCGGAAGCGGCATCAAGCACCACCAGGCGGCCGTCAGCGGCAACCGTGGCCAATCGACCACGGAACACCGCCATCGCTCCGCCTCCTGGTTGCAGTCCACTGATCCGCCAACGCTCGTTGCCATCGTAAAAGCCCAGACCCAAGAGATTGGTGCCATCATCAATCAACACCGTGTCGCGATGGATGACCGGACCAAGCACAGGCGGACCGGCCAAGGGCGTATGCAGCAATACCGCGCCGCTGAAACGATCCAGGATGACCAGGGCGGCCGGATCCTGGACCGCCACCGCCACCAGACTGTCCTCGGCGGCAGGATCATGGATCACATGACCGATCGCGGCAGCCCACAACTCCTGGCCTTCATGATCCAGCGCTACCAGACCGTCATCGCCCACCGACAGCAATATCCCTTGGTGATCCAGGCGCAGGGCCCCGGAAGCCGCATCGGGCACCGGTCGCTGCCATTGCACAACGCCGGTCTGGGAATCGAGGACATGGAGGTGGCGACCGGAGTCGCCAGGGGCGCCATCTACCACTAGGACCTGATCTACACTGGCCGCCGGCGAACGATGGAGAGGATGGGCTGTCGCAAAGAACCAGGCTGGCTCCGGAGCCTGGGTCTCTTCCCGATCATGGACCAGACAATACAGCCCCGGACGCTCATCACTGGCCGAGGGCACAAAGGTCCGGCCATCCAGACGGGCAGGCGGGGCCGTGGTCTGGAGAGGATGCTCCTCAGATCCGGTGAAACGCCAGCGCATGACTCCGCGCTGGCCGATGCCTTCATCATCCAGGCGACCACCGATCCCGGCCCCACCCAGATGTCCTGACCACACCGGCGGCGGCAGCTCGCCGCCTGGACGACCCACTGCCATCACCCCGGAACCGATGGTGCCGACATAGACCATGCCGCGGGCCACGGTCGGCGAACCGATCCATGGCCAGCCACTGCCCAATACGGTCTCCCAGACCACCCGTAGGCGTTCGGCATCCAGACAGACCAGCCGGCCATTTTCATTGAGGACATAGACATGGTTCTCGGCCAGGGCCGGAGACGACAGGATGGGGGCTCCAGACTGCCAAGCGGCAACCCGACGACCATCAAGATCCAGTTGATAGAGATTGCCGTCACGAGAAACGGCATAGACCGCCTCATCATTGACTGCCACCTGACCAAGCACCGTGCGGGGCAGATCATGACGCCAGATCTTGGCTCCGGTCTCCGGGTCAAGACACCACACCGAACCTCCGGGCAACAGGGTTTCACGCGCTGCCGTGACCTCTTCCTCACTCAACCCGGCCGCCCGCAGACGATCCAGTTCACCCGGCAGGGCCTGCTCGGCACTCTGGATGAAATTACCATTACCCATGCCGACGTAGACCCGCCCATGGGCGAAGGTGGGACCAGAAAAGACCGGATAGGGCATGGCGGTACGCCAGAGTTCCGCACCGGTTTCCAGGTCGAGACAGGCCAGGGCCCGCCCTCCCCAACGACCCAGAGGCAGATACACCCGGCCCTGGTAAATGGCCGGCGAACCGGAGGCATCGGCATAGGCATCAGGCCCTGGAGCATGCCAGAGCAAAACCGGCTCACCCGTATCATCAGGGTCAAGGGCGAAGCAGTAGAAACCATCCTGACCGGCACCAACCACGACCCGATCCTCAGCAATGGCCGGAGAACTCTCCATATGGCTGTTCGAGCGATAGGTCCACAACACCTCGCCGGTTTCGCGATCCATGACCGTCAGACGGGAGTCCTTGGTCAGGTGGAGGCCTTCACCGATGGCGATATGACGCTCGCCCACCGCCGGCGAGGAGAAGGTGGCACGGTAGTCGGGAGGGCCACTACGCCACACCAGACCACCGGTATCAGCATCCAGGCAGTACAACTCGGCCCGACCCATGGGATTGAACAGAGTGACTTCCGAGGAGGCGATGTAGACACGATTGCCGACCACCGCCGGCGATCCGTAAAAAGTCTGATGACCGCGATCGAAAGTCCACCTGATGCCCGGCTCAACAGGATCGGGATGGCCCGGCACCCAGCCACGACGATCAAGGTCGCCCCGAAAGGCGGCAAAAAGATGGTCGCCGGCCTCGGCCGCGCCGATCGCCGCGCTACGATCCGGCAAGATGGCTCGCACACCATACACCACGCCAATCAATCCGGCCACGCCCAGACCCAACGGCAGCTTGAGTCGCCAGATCAGACGCAACAGCGATACGAAGGTGGATGGTTTGAAGAGGGCGAAGAGGGCCGTGGCCAGAGAGGCCAACAAACCTGGCAGGATGGCGATGAGCACCTGCAGAGGCCCGATCAAGACCGGCACGACGGCCAGTTGATCGCTCATCGATGACACTTCGCCGGGAATCAGATCGATCATCGTCCGCCCCCAGTGATGGTCCGGATCTGATATCCCTGCTCAAGGATCAGCATGTCCTCGCCGCCGCCATCCGGCAGATGCCAGCGAATCATCAGGGGGCCGGGTTCGGTCCGGCCATAAAACATCTCCTGGCCAGGCTGCAATATCTGGGCACCGTAGTTCTCACGGTCCTCGTCACCGGCACTGACCATGATCGGTCCCTGATGGGCCAGGGCTCTAGACAGCCGCAATGAAACCCCCATGGTCTGATAGTCTTCGACATTACGACGCAAGAGC